>PKDD01000114.1 GCA_002862465.1 Haliea sp. | reverse complement strand
GTCTCGTCCAACTCATTTAACGGCCTCTGGGTTGTTTCTAGCACTTCGTGCAGATCGCGAGAATCCTCGTTGATATAGATCAGGCCCGTTAGAATGCTTCCTGAATAACGATGATCTTCCATAGCGGCGATCGCTGAACGCCGATCAAAGGGATTCAATGACTCATCGGCTTTGTAAAGACGCAGCGAGGAGCCGTCGTGCATAGTAACTTCATGGCTAGACCCAGGCTGATATTTCGCAGTAATCTCTTTGTGCATCGGCACAAAATCAATGGTTCCGGTCGCCTCTGAATGCTCACGCACGAACTCGTAGCTTTTTGTTGACTGTGGATTGTTATTAAACGTTACACAGGGTGAGACCACATCAATAAAAGCAAACCCTCGATGAGACATCGCGGCCTTAATTAATGGTAACAGCTGATCTTTGTCTCCGGAAAAACTGCGTGCAACAAAGGTTGCACCCATTTGCAGTGCGGTGCCGCAGAGGTCAATGGAACTGTATATGTTAGGGTCGCCTTTCTTGCTTGCAGACCCTCTGTCTGCCGTCGCTGAATCCTGCCCTTTGGTTAGGCCGTAGCAGCCATTATTCATCACAATGTAAACCATATTCAGATTGCGCCTCGCCACGTGTGCGAATTGCCCCATGCCGATGGAGGCAGTATCGCCATCACCAGACACGCCCAAATAAACAAGATCCCGGTTGGCTAACGCGGCTCCTGTCACCACCGACGGCATGCGACCATGAACGGAGTTAAAACCGTGTGATTGTCCCAGAAAATAAGTCGGCGTCTTGGAAGAGCATCCGATGCCGGAAAGTTTTGCTATTTTATGCGGTTCAATTGAAAGCTCGTGACAGGCTCGAACAATAGACCCGCTAATCGAATCATGTCCACAGCCGGCGCACAGTGTGGAGATAGCCCCTTCATAATCTGCCTTGGTGTAGCCCAAATCATTCCGCGGTAAATCCGGATGACGGAACTTAGGGACCTGATAGCTCATAGAGATTCTCCTGCGCGGACCAAACTAATTTTGCGATGCAGCGGCAAAACGTTATCACCATTAAGGTGTTTCTTGATTTGCTTGCCTATATTGCGCGCGCTAATCGGCGTGCCATCAAAGCACAATACTGACTTCAACTTCTCGGGCCCGAACTCGAACTCTGCCATCAGTAAGGTGCGCAACTGTGCATCCCGATTCTGTTCGACCACAAAAACTTGTTTATGCCTTTGGATATATTCCTGCACCTGATGGTTGAACGGAAAGGCACGGACCCTCATTGCATTGAGATAGATACCCTCTGCCGCCAAATAATCTATCGCCTCAAGGGTGGACTCTTCGCTCGTACCAAAGTACAGCACAGCGGTGTCAGTTTCTCTGTCGCTATCAACCGTGATTGGCGCCGGAACATGCTCGTTAATTGTGTCCCACTTGCGCAGCAGGCGCAGCATATTCGCCTCATACTCCTCGCCTTTTTCTGTATACACAGCGTATTCATTGCGGGAGGTTCCGCGGGTAAAAAATGAACCTTTGGTTTCATGCGTCCCAGGGTAGGTCCGATAACAGATAGCATCGCCATCCACGTCTAAATAACGACCAAATTCCATACCGTCTTCCAGCTGCTGCGCAGTCATAACCTTGCCGCGATCATATTTCCTTGCATCATCCCAGGCTAGTGGTTCCGACATGTTATCGTTCATGCCGAGGTCTAAGTCGGTCATCAGGATGATGGGCGTTTGAAGACGCTCTGCCAGATCAAACGACAACGCCCCAAAATCGAAACATTCCTTGGGGGTTGAGGGAAATAGCAGGACCTGCTTAGTGTCGCCATGCGAGGCGTAGGCACAAGCTAAAATGTCTGACTGCTGCGTTCTTGTCGGCATTCCCGTGGACGGGCCTGCTCTTTGAACATTGAACAGTACCGTGGGTATTTCGGCAAAATAAGCCAAACCCAAAAACTCACTCATTAACGACACCCCGGGGCCTGAGGTCGCGGTAAATGAGCGTGCGCCATTCCAACTGGCGCCAATCACCATGCCTATGGCCGAAAGCTCATCCTCAGCCTGCACAATTGCATAATTCCGGCTCCCGGTGCCTGGATCAATTCTTACTCGTTTTGCATATTTCTCAAACGCGTCAACAACAGAGGTGGACGGTGTTATCGGATACCATGCCGCCACGGTCGCCCCACCATACAATGCACCCAGCCCCAGAGCCGTATTACCATCCAGCAAAATTTTATCGCCGACCTTATCGCTCTTTTCTACACGGATGCCAAGCGGACAGTTTATGTGACCCTGAGCATAATGATATCCCAGTTCCAAGGCGTGAACATTCGGAAGGACCAAGTTCTTTTTCCCTTTAAATTGGTCTTCCAGCAGCCCAGTAAGAACCTTAAAATCAATATCAAGCAGCGCGGCTAAGGCGCCAACATAGATTACGTTTTTAAATAACTGACGCTGTCGTGGATCCTCATAATTTTCGTTGCATAGTTTGCTAAGAGGAAGACCGACAATAGTGATGTCATCACACCAAAGTCGCAAATCGAGAGGCTTAGTATCGTCATATATGAAATAGCCGCCTGGCAGCACCTCTCGTATGTCATCTGCCATGCTCTGAGGGTTAACCGAAAGTGCTATATCAATACCGCCCCTGCGACCAAGGTAGCCCTTGTCGTTGACCCGAACTTCATACCATGTCGGTAAGCCCTGAATGTTTGACGGAAAAATATTTTTCGGAGACACCGGTATGCCCATTCGAAACAGAGCCTTAGCAAAAAGATTATTAGCGCTGGCCGACCCTGTGCCATTCACATTGGCAAACTTGATAACGAAGTCATTGACCGACTCAATTCGCTTCATGACTACCGACCCGCCTGACTAACGTTATACAAGAACTTCTGCATGTCCCAAGCCGTTGTTGGGCAGCGTTCTGCACATAAGCCACAATGCAGGCAGACGTTCTCGTCCTTAACCATTACCCGCATAGTCGGCAGGTCTGCTGAGATATAGAGATCCTGTGTCAGCTCGGGAGCCGGCGCCTCAAGCCGCGCACGCAAGTCCTCTTCAGAGCCATTGGTTGTGAAACTGATACAGTCTGTTGGGCATATGTCGACACACGCGTCGCACTCAATACAGCGCAACTCATCAAACACCGTCTGTACATCGCAATTTAGGCAGCGCTCTGCCTCCTTAAAGCCTGCGGCAACATCAAAGCCTAGCTCAACTTCGACCTTGCGGTCTTTCAAAGTGCTCTGCAGGGGGGCCAACGGCACAATATAACGCTGATCATTTTCGACAGCGTTGTCGTAACTCCACTCGTGCACGCCCATCTTCTGACTAGCCAAGGTGACATGCGGAGGGGGTCTTTTACCTACATCTTCCCCCCGGCAAAACAAATCAATACTAACGGCAGCCTGATGTCCATGAGCAACTGCCGTAATAATATTTTCTGGCCCAAAAGCCGAATCGCCACCAAAAAATACCTGTTTATTAGTAGACTGAAACGTCGTCTTGTTGACTAACGGCATATCCCACTGATCAAACTCGATACCTAAGTCCCGCTCTATCCAGGGAAATGAATTCTCTTGTCCAATCGCCATCAGCACGTCATCTGCTTCCATGAATACCAGGCCATCTTTAATAGGTATCAGCGTACGGTTACCGTCCTCGTCGTACTTGGCCTCAACTTTTTCAAAATTCATGCCCTTTAGCTTCCCTCCCTCAACAACGAACTCTTTAGGTACATGATTGTTAAAGATAGGGATACCCTCATGAGCTGCATCGGCTTTCTCCCATGGAGAAGCTTTCATATCGTCAAAAGGGCTACGCACTACTACTCTGACGTCTTCTCCGCCCATCCGCCGGGAAGTCCTGCAGCAGTCCATAGCCGTATTACCGCCGCCAAGCACCAAGACACGCTTACCAATACTCCGCGTATGCTCAAACGCTACACTAGACAACCAATCAATACCTAAATAGACATTTGACATGGCGTCCTCAAGACCTGGCAGATTGAGGCCTTTCCCTTTTGGGGCTCCGGTACCCACGAATACTGCATCATAACTCTTGTCCAATATTTCCTTGAGACTATCGACCTCGACATCGAAGGTCGCAGTGACGCCCATATTGAGAATGTAATCTACCTCCTCGTCCAACACTTCTACCGGCAAGCGAAAAGTCGGAATCTGACTGCGCATCATCCCGCCACCGGCAAACTGGTTATCGTAGATATCAATACTATATCCAAGCGGCGCAAGATCACGAGCCACTGTAAGTGATGCTGGGCCGGCACCGATAAGTGCAATGCGCTTGCCGTTCTTCTTGCTGGGAATATTCGGTAAACGATCAGTTATGTCTGCTTTATTATCAGCAGCGACGCGTTTAAGACGACAAATCGCAACGGGTTCTTCTTCCACTCGGACACGGCGACAAGCCGGTTCGCATGGTCGATCGCAGGTGCGCCCCAAAATACCGGGAAATACATTAGAGCGCCAATTGACCATGTAAGCATCCGTGTAGCGCTCCGCGGCGATCAAACGAATATACTCAGGCACTGGCGTATGGGCTGGGCAGGCGTGCTGACAATCCACGACTTTGTGAAAATATTCAGGATTCTTAATATCTGTTGGCTTCACTGGAGTTGCTCATTATTAATATAATCATGGCGGGTCCCAGCGTCTCCGTCGCGATCGGACAGACGCTGTCCCTTAGACTCAGTGTGTCATATGTCAAGTCGTGATTCATTAATGGGGGCGCAACAATAATGTTACTTTTCCAACACTTAGAGATTATTTCTGATCGTAGTGTCTAATATTAAACTAGTTCCAGCGGTAATTTTCTAAAACCAACCGAATAGGCCACCACCACTCTGTAATTCCTCTTCACAACTCAACAATTGCGACTGATAAGCGTTCGCTTTAGCGCCGACCTTCCGCGCTACATTCATTAACCACTGCTTTTTAAGGTATGTTCCACGCCGATAACCGGTGTGCCCCTCATGGTAGGCAAGATAGAGTGCGTAGGTATTATCCAGTGCTATCCCATTACGCTGTAACGACTTTTGATTGTACCAACCCACAAAATCGATGGCGTCAGAAAAGTCATCTCGGTCCGCGCCAAAACCTCCACCGTCACGTTTGTAGTCATCCCACGTGGCCGTTTTCGCCTGACTATAGCCATACGCACTGGATGGTCTGAATCCGGGTATGATGCCAAAAATTTTCTTGCGTGGTGGCCTCGCATCATCTTGAAAACGTGATTCCTGATAAATAATCGCCATCATGACAGGAATCGGACTGCCCCACTCGTCTCGCGATTCTGCAGCGGCATCATACCAATCATCTTTCTCACGAAAGATGGCACAAATGTTGTTGATGTCGCGGGGGGGACTCGTTGAGCACGCGCCTATACCAAACAGCAGCACTAGTATAAAAAACCCTTGCCATGCATAGCTCAAACCTTAATACCCTCCGCCAACAGAAAGGCGAGAAAAGACTGCTCGTCAACAACATCTATGCCCAGCTCATTCGCTTTCACTAACTTCGAACCCGCCCCGGGGCCTGCAACAACACATGCCGTTTTCAAGGAAACACTACCAGCGACCTTTGCACCCAGCGCCTGCAAATGCGCCTTCGCATCATCGCGCCCCAATGTCACCAACTTCCCGGTGACAACCCACGTTTGACCGGCCAGTGGCTGATTTTGCACTGGTGAGCGTTTAATATCAGGCCAATTAACTCCGGCGTCACATAACCGCTTAACCACTTCAAGACTGGACAGCGAATGAAAGAACTGGCGCAAGTGATCAGCCACGATAGGGCCTACATCATCAACTTCCAGAAGCTGCCGCTCCGAGGCAGCTGAAAGAGTTACCCAACCGCCAAAATGGCGGGCCAAATTAAGGGCCGTCGCTTCACCCACCTCACGAATCCCCAACGCAAAAATAAAACGCGGTAATGTAGTTTGTTTACTCTTCTGTAAAGCCGCCAATAAGTTGTCCGCTGATTTTTCTCCCACACGATCGAGTGTCAGCAAATCCTCCTTCGACAGCGTATAGAGTTCGGCAACGCTAGCCACCAAGCCTTCGTCTACCAACTGCTCAATAAGCTTTTCGCCAAGACCTTCAATGTTAAATGCCCGGCGCGACGCGAAATGTTTGATTGCTGCTTTCTGCTGCGCTGCACACACTAATCCCCCCATACAGCGCAGAGCCGCTTCACCCTCTTCACGCTCAACCGCAGATTGACATACGGGACAACGCAGTGGAAAACTCACAGCCTGAGAATTAGGCGACCGACGATCAACGACCACAGAAACTACCTGCGGAATAACATCCCCTGCTCGGCGGACTATCACCGTATCGCCTATTCTGACATCGAGACGATCAACCTCATCGCGGTTGTGCAAGGTGGCATTACTGACGGTGACACCGCCGACAAATACCGGTTCCAACCTTGCCACCGGCGTAATAACGCCAGTGCGCCCTACCTGAAATTCCACATCCAACAAGCGGGTCATTTCCTCCTGTGCGGGAAACTTACGCGCGATGGCCCAGCGCGGTGCGCGTGCAATAAAACCCAATTGCTTCTGCAGCTCTAGTTCGTTGACCTTGAATACGATTCCATCAATATCATAAGGGAGGCTGTCACGTCTCCCAGACAGCAACTGATAGTATTCGTTGCAAGCATCAATTCCGCGGACCACAGCGGACTCGGAATTAATCCTAAAGCCCCAATTCTGCAATCGCTCTAAAACTCGGGCTTGCCTGTCGGGCAAGCTACCTCCCTCTACTAGCCCCACGCTATAGCAACACATTTCTAATGGACGCTCCGCCGTAACACGAGAATCCAGCTGTCGAAGGCTACCAGCAGCCGCATTGCGCGGATTGACGAAGGTCTTTTCGCCGCGCTCGCGTGCTCTATTATTGAGAGACTCGAAGCCCGCTTTAGGCATGTAGATTTCGCCGCGCACCTCAAGTAAGTGGGGATAGCCTTTTCCTCGTAACCGGAGAGGAATAGAGCGAATCGTGCGGACATTCTGCGTAATGTCTTCACCAGTAGTGCCATCACCGCGAGTTGCACCGCGCTGCAGTGTGCCGCCGCGATACAAAAGACTCACCGCGATACCGTCGAGCTTGGGCTCACACGCAAACTCCAAATCCGCTGCATATTCTTTGAGTCGATCTGACAATCGCCGATTAAAATCCTGCATATCCTGATCATTGAATGCGTTGTCTAGAGACAGCATAGGGACATCGTGTGTAACCTGTCCGAATTGCGTGAGAGGTTGCCCGCCAACACGCTGGGAAGGCGAGTCAGCGCGCTGCCATTGGGGATACTGGCTTTCTAGTGCAATTAGACGGCGCATTGCCCTGTCGTACTCGGCGTCGGGTACCGTCGGCTGATCCAAAACGTAGTACTGATAGTTCCAGGTATCAAGGTTTTCGAGCAGGGATTCAAATTCCTGTAATAGGTCTGCCACTGGCATAAGAGAATTTAGTGAGCCTTGGCCAGCAAACGCAATTCCAAGTCGCGAATTTTTTGTCGGCTATGCTCCGTTGTCTGCTTGCTAACCACGCTGCGGGATTCATCGAGAACGTCAGCATCAAGATTGCGTGCGACTGTCTTTGCCGTCTCCAGCATATAATCAAAGGCCTGCATCATATCTACCGGTCCCGGTAGCGTCAGAAAAAAAACCAGACCCGGCGTCGCCATATCAGACACAGTATCGATATCAAACACGCCGGGCTGCATCATGTTGGCCACGCTGAACTGCACCGCGCCCCGCCCTGCTTCAAGTTCATGACGATGAAAAAAGCCCATATCACCAAAACGTAGATCGCAGGCAAGCAGAATGTGTAGGATATCGCCACCGTGAAACCCTTTCTTGCTGCGGGCCACCACGTTGAACATAAACACTTCAGGTGCTTCCTGACTGCGCAAGTTGCTAGGGCCAGCTTCCTCCTTTGCCACCGCTGATGAAGCGTCTTTTGATCCTAATCCGTCCAACCAGTCAATATCTTCGATATCACTGTCGGCAGTTATTGACGTCATGCCAGCGACCACTCCGCCGTCCTCTCTGAATGAGGACCCATGGCCCGTCGCCCGCAGTATGTCGCTCCTGTCCACCACACGGGCTCCGCCATTTGGCAACTCGCCAAACATTGAAAAATCTTCCTCGGGAGCAATTGACAGCTCTTCGTTGTCTACCAACTTCATTCTAACCTCAGCAGACCTATCCCGGCGAATTCGCCGCCAAGCGTCAAACAATACCGCCACTATTAATAGAACACCGGCAACCACCATCCAGTCACGTATTGTTAAATCCATCGCGCCTATTTCTACTGTAATTATCTATTCAATCAACTGGCCGCCAGAGCCGCCGCGGCTTCCACATCAACCGATACCAGCCTCGAAACACCGGGCTCATGCATCGTAACACCCATCAATTGATCGGCAAATTCCATGGAAATTTTATTGTGAGTAATAAAAATAAATTGCACCTTCTCAGACATCTCTTTTACCAGACGGGCATAGCGTCCGGTATTGGCATCATCCAGTGGCGCGTCGACCTCATCTAAAATACAGAAAGGCGCGGGATTCAACTGAAAAATTGAAAATACCAAGGCGATAGCGGTCAACGCTTTTTCGCCGCCGGACAATAAATGAATAGTAGCGTTCTTTTTACCCGGTGGCCGAGCCATGATAGCGATTCCAGTGTCGAGCAAATCATCACCTGTCATTTCAAGATAAGCACTACCGCCGCCAAAAACCCGCGGAAATAATTCTCGCAAGCCAGTATTCACTTTTTCAAACGTCTCACGGAAGCGACTGCGCGTCTCCTTGTCAATCTTACGAATAGCTGATTCAAGCGTATCCAGCGCTGAAATCAAATCTTCATTTTGCGCGTCGAGATAGTTTTTGCGTTCCGACTGCAAGTCAAATTCATCAATGGCGGCAAGATTGATCGGACCGAGACGCACGATACGATTATCGACGCGCTCTAAAGAGCGCTGCCATTCATTCTCATTAGCACCATCAGGCATAGTGCTGAGTACATCATCGATATCGTACTTACCCTCTATTAACTGCTTGTTGATACTATTTCTTTCGACTTGTAATGTCTGGCTCGCTATTCGCTGTCGCTCCAACTCACCGCGCACCGCTTCTGCGCGCTGCTCGATGGCCGCCCGCTGTTGCTCCGCCTGCCGCAATTGATGCTCCATTTCGGCGACCAACTGACGCGCGGCAGCTAGATCAGTCTCCGCCACTAGCCGCAACTCTAATTGCTGCTCGAGATCAGTGCGCAACCCCTCTAGCGGATCCTCATTCTCGCTTAGCGCAAACACAAGAGTGTCCTGACGCTCATGCAACTGCGCAACCTGACCATCAGTCCGCCCTATCGATTCCCGCATGGCTTGCAGTTGCGTAGACAGCGACTGATAACGCATCGCAGACTGATGGGCCGCATCTTTGTCGTGCCGCGCTTTCTGTCGCGCACTGTCCAGCGTTGAGCGCGTCTTGTCTCGGGTGGAAAGTAAACCCTCGCGCTGCTGAGAATTGGACTCCATAGACTCAATGGCTTCAGCCAGTATCCGCCTCGCTTCAGCAATGGCTTCTTGTTCACTGAGAAATTGTTTTTTAACTTCCTCGATCTCTGTATTAACCCGCTCACTGCGCAGCTTGATCTGCTCAGCCTTCGCTTGGTTAGCGGATACCTTAGCGCTAATTTCTGATTGCTGACGCGTTGTTGCTTGCATTGCGCTCTGCTCCGCTAGTCTCTGCTCCTCGAGCTTCTTCAACGCCTCTTCAGTGTCTTGTAACTGTCGCGCTAGCTTTGCCTCATGCTGCTGCTCTTTCTTGAGCTTCTCTACCAGCGCATTCAACTCCTCACGGCGCCGAATAACGCCGCCCTCGCTGTTAGACAACCGTGTAACCCGCAGCCAGTTACGACCAACCCAAACGCCGTCACGGGTAATAATCGATTCATGCTCAGCCAACGACGCCCGTTGTTGCATTGCCTGATCCAAATCGTCTGCAGCACGCACACCGGCCAATAAAGCATCCGCCCGGCCCTCACTGTGAACTTTCGATGCCAAATAACCCACTGCAGGGGCTTCACCCTCACCAGACTCTATCAGCACTAACCGACCCTGCTCCAAATGGTCTAGATAATCCCCGAGTGTGCCGACATCGTCGACACAAACCGCCTGCAAATGGTCGCCAAGCACGGTCTCAACCGCCACTTGCCAACCATCATCAACCTGCATCCGATCCAACAACCGCGACGCGCCTGTTAGTTGTCGCGCCTGCAGCCACTCCGTAACCCCCTCGCTGCCGTCTTCTATAGCCGCCTGTTGCAGGGCTTCCAACGACGCCCGCCGACCACGCATCTGCTGCAACTGCGAGCGTACTTGATTGAGTTCGGCTGACAACTGGGTGCTACTGTTTCTAGTGCTCGCTAACGTGCTGACCAAATCCTCGCTGCACTGCTCGTGCGCCGCCATCATTAACTCGATCTCAGCCAACTGTTTTGATAAGGTTTGTGCTTCAGCATCTGCCGGACCCAGTGCGAGGCCATTTTTTTCTTGCTGTAACTGCTCGGCCCGGTCCTGCAGACGCTGCAGCACCTGCTCTACATGGGCGATGCGAGACTGCTCGACCTCGGCTTGCTGACGCGGTACGGCCGCATGCTGATTAAAGTCATCCCATTGATGCTGCCAACTAAGCATCGCCTCTTCGGCCTCCACCAGCGCTTGTGCTGACGCGTCTTCGAGGGCCTGCAGTGACTCCATGTTTGGACGCAATAGAAGAATTTCGCTCTCCCAGTCAGCCAGTTTCGCCCGGTCATCGCCTAAATGGCTCTCTGACTCCACGAGATTAGCCACCGTCTGTTGCAAGTCATCGCTCAGTTGCTGACCGCGCTCCTGCTGATGCTTAATCGTCTGCTCGATGCGCGCGACCTCTGAGCCTAGTTGATAGTAAGTGGCCTGCACCCCATTAAAAGCGTCAGTGCGATCCGTATGATCTATCCGATACTGCTCGATGGCCGTATCCACGCGCTGATGTTCTGTATGTACTGACTCCAGTTTCACCTCTAACTCACCCACCGACTGAGTAGCTGCTTTAATCTGGACATCTAACGCCTGGCATTGCAATCCCAGCAATTGGCTTTTTAATGTCCGCTCTTCTGCTTTGAACGAGGTGTATTTCTCTGCTGCCGTTGCCTGCCGTTGCAAATTCTGCAACTGCCGCTCTAACTCATCACGAATGTCCGTAAGGCGCTCAAGGTTTTCATGCGTGCGGCGCATTCTACTCTCTGTCTCTTTACGTCGCTCTTTGTACTTAGAAATACCGGCGGCTTCTTCGATAAAAACCCGCAATTCTTCTGGCTTAGATTCTATTAGGCGACTAATCATCCCCTGTTCAATAATCGCGTAACTTCTCGGTCCCAGACCCGTCCCTAAAAAAATATCCGTGATATCCCGCCGGCGACAGCGAGTGCCATTAAGAAAGTATTCGGACTGCCCCTCTCGGGTAACAAGACGACGCGTCGAGATCTCGGCGTAACTCGCGTATTCACCGCCGACCCGACCTTCACTATTATCAAACACCAATTCAATCATCGCCTGACCTACTGGCTGGCGATTAATGGCGCCGTTGAAGATGACATCCGCCATAGATTCTCCGCGCAGGTTTTTGGCCGAACTCTCGCCCATTACCCAACGAACGGCATCAATAATATTAGATTTACCGCAGCCATTAGGTCCGACGACAGCACACATATTGCTCGGAAAATTGACTGTTGTGGGGTCGACGAACGACTTAAACCCCGCGAGCTTGATAGACTTTAGTCTCATATCACTTTAATCAGCCCATTTAACATGTTGTTTATTATAAGTTTATACCAAATTTATTAGAAAATCGTTCGGCGGCACGACACAACATGTAGTGTATATACTTTCTTTGAACAACACTATGCCTGTAGGAGAGAAATACAAAAATTCGTTTTTTTCCGCAAACAATGACCCCAGTATCCGACGCAGCGGCACCCTGATTCAGGGTGTATTCGGCACCAGCACGATAGGGATGGGCGTATCATCAATCGAGGGAGACACTGGCCCTACCTGTCCGATCCAGCGGGCGTTTGCCTCTCCGGGCCGACCATCTGGAGACACCTGAACCGCCAAAATGACCGATGACGTCGTAGAGAGTTTTTGTCCAGCCATAGAATTGCTGTCATCAAGTCGCAAAGTCACCGGCAACTGCGCGCCGGTCAAACGCTGTACGGCGATTGGCATACGACTCTGCGAATTCGCATTGCGCGCCAAGATAAACACCGTATCCGCTGGAGCAATGATGGCACCTGATGGCACAGAAACACTGACCGTAACGCCGACGCTGGACACCGCAGTCGACGGTGCCGGCGCCGCGACCGAAAGCGCAACACCCTCAGGGCCCAGGGCCCCGGCAAGTTGTTCTCGCGAAGCTTCAATCACCTGCTCGATCATCTGCCGGCTACCAGAGTCCGGTGACTCCAGCGCTAGCAGACGGCTCCAGTACCCGATAGAAACCTCGTACTGCTGCTCTTCAAAGGCCGCCATACCCAGCAAACCCAGTGCAGTGCGCTGCTGCGGGTCAGCAGCGAGCGCCTCTTCTGCGCGCAGCCGCGCACGTGCGTCCAACTTCCGACCGGCGGCCAGATAATCGGCTTGCGCAGAATATGCCAGTGCCTGCGGATCTTCCGGGACTGCCTGCACCAAACCATCATAAAGTTCTGCCGCCTGCGTATACGCTTCTTGGCCCATGTAGTAGCGACCCAGCAGCGAAACATAGTGAAGATTATCCGGACGCTGTAACGACCGCGCCTCAACCGCAGCGATCAGAGCGGCCCTCTCCTCTGGCGAGACATCTTCCTGCAGGCCGCGCAACTGCTCTGCAATCTCGACATCCTGAACAGCACCGAGCATGTAATACATAGCACTAGCCAGCAGCGCCACTAGCGGCAGCAATATCCATACTGGAAAAGACTGAGCAGTTGTGGCCTCGTCAGAGCGACGAATATGCTCATCTTCTAACAGACGCAGACGCGCATCCTCATCTAATGCCGCATTACCCTCGGCCGCCAGCTCCAGTTGCCGCAATCGGAACCATTCGAGATTGGCGCTATCGAGTTCGGCTTCGGTACTCCCGGATCGCGCAGAGGGAAACAAATAAAAAACACCACTAAGCAGCACCAAACCGACACAGGCCAAAATAAACGTTGTCAAGAATCCTGCTCCGCTTTGTTCAACAGCGACTGCAGTCGCGCCTGCTCATCGACGCTTAATGAGGTGCCCCTCGCAGCATTTGCCACTGACTTAGAACGCAGCGCAAGCAACAGTCCGCCGAGGGCTGCCACCAGCAACAGTGCTGGGGCAAGCCAGAGTATAATCGATACGCCATCAAAGCTTGGCCGATACCGCACAAACTCGCCATAACGCGCCACCATATGATCAAGAATCTCAGCATCAGAATTTCCATCCTCCAATTGCTGGTGTAGTAGCCTGCGTAAATCTTGTGCGATAGGTGCATTGGAATCTGCAATATTCTGATTCTGGCACTTTGGACAGCGCAACTCTTCTGTCAAATCCTGATAGCGTATTTCCAACTTGGGGTCACTGAAATGATAGGTTTCAACTAGCCCTAGAGTCGGACCCGCAAACAACAAGACCACAGCAGCACCCAACAAGCAGACGCTTTTCATTGTGCGCCACTGTGCACTATCAGTTCCTGATATAAAGGCTGAAGAATCGTATTCCATACCCCCTCGTTTACCACGCCGACATGGCGGTAACGAATCACACCCGCTGCATCCACAAGATATGTCTCAGGCGCACCATAGACGCCTAAGTCAAGTCCCAGCGTCCCGTCATGATCAGCAATATTAAAGCGATACGGATCTCCCAACTCCTCTAACCAACGCTGCGCATCAGCGTCCTGATCTTTATAATTGAGCCCGATCAGCGGAATGCCACTCTGCGCAAGCTGTCTCAGATACGGATGTTCTGCTCGACACGCAACACACCAGGTAGCCCAGACATTCACTAACGAGACCTGACCCTCAATGTCTGCCTGAGATAACGATTTGCCAGTATTTACACTGGGCAGACTAAAAGGCGGAAACGGCTGATCAATCAGCGCAGAGGGCATTTCACTGGGATCGAGACTCAAGCCTCGAAATAAGGTGATGGCCAGCATTGCAAACAGAATCAGCGGAAAAAACAGCTTCAGTCTAGGCCCCATGCAGAGCAGCCTTACTGTCAGAGTGCACGACACCCCGTTGACCTCGATACCGTTTATCCAATACCGACGTGAACGCACCCACCGCCATGAAGATCGCGCCCAACCACATCCAGCGCACCAAAGGTTTGTAGTGCAAACGCATCGCCCAAGCACCGTCATTCCCGACCGGCTCTCCCATCGCGACATAGAGGTCTCGAAACAAACCGGGGTCAATGGCGGCTTCTGTCATTACCGAACCACCCGCAAGGTAGCGCCGCTTCTGAGGCAACAAAGTCGTCACGATGGCATTGTCACGAGATACCACCACCCGCGCCTCATCTGCTATAAAGTTTGGCCCGCGTACCTGCGTTACTTCGACAAATTTAAAGTCGTAGCCCGCGAGTTCCTGAGTATCGCCCGGGCTCATTCTAAGATCGCGCTCTAGCGAGTACTGACTAGTAGCGACTATTCCTATCACACACGCCGCAAATCCTAGATGCGCTATCAGCATGCCACAGTAGCCTGGCGTCAACCGGCGCAAACCGCGAGCTGCACTAGAGGCATTCCGCAATCTGCGCCAGACGTCCTGTGCTAATCCCAAGCATAACCATGACGATAACAACACCGATAGCGCTACCCAGATATTGTAAGGCGCATTTAACAATGGAAATGTAAGCCCACAGGCCACAGCGGCCAGGGCGGGAATAATCAACTCACTACGCCAACGCGCGATATCATCGCCTTTCCAGCGAGAAAGCGGACCAATACCCATGAATGGCACTAGCAAAACCATCAAAGGCACGAACACCGCATTGAAATACGGCGGGCCGACAGACACTTTTCCCATTCCCAGTGCATCCACTATGAGTGGAAAGAGCGTACCAAATAAGACTGTTAGGGTAGCCACTAAAAATACGACGTTATTACACAACAACAGACTCTCTCTCGAGACCCAAGCGAACGTTACCCGACTGCTTACCGTCGGCGCCCTAAATGCATACAGGGTCAATGACCCGCCCACCACTATAGCCAGGAACACAAGAATAAACATTCCTCTGGCAGGATCAGTGGCAAACGCATGCACTGAAGTCAACACACCAGAGCGAACTAAAAAAGTGCCTAACAGGCTCAACGAAAAAGCAAAAATAGCCAATAAGACGGTCCAGCTTTTGAAAAGACCGCGCTTATCCGTGGCCGCAAGGGAATGAATTAGGGCGGTTCCCGCCAACCAAGGCATAAATGATGCGTTCTCCACCGGATCCCAGAACCACCAACCGCCCCAGCCGAGTTCATAATATGCCCACCAACTTCCCAACATAATACCCAGACTGAGAAAGCCCCACGCTATATTCGTCCAGGGCCGCGACCAGCGTGCCCATGAGGCGTCTAGGCGACCGCCTAGAAGCGCAGCAACAGCGAAAGCAAAAGCCACCGAAAAGCCGACGTAACCCATATACAGCAGCGGCGGATGAATAATGAGTCCGGGATCCTGTAGGAGTGGGTTGAGGTCACTGCCCTCGACGGGGGTGCTTGGCAAAAGACGAGCGAAGGGGTTGGACGTCACAAGAGAAAATGACAAAAAGCCGACCCCGATAGCACCCATAACCGCCAAAACTCGCGATAATACTAAGAGCGGCAACTGCGGGCTGAATACGGCCACGGCCGCGGTCCATAGTGCAAGAATCAGCGCCCACAGCATTAGCGAGCCTTCATGATTGCCCCATACCGCGGCGAACTTATAAATTGGAGGCAATAAACTATTACTGTGAGAGGCAACAAGCGCTACCGAAAAATCATCCTGCAGAAATGCACTCGCCAAGCACGCAAAACTAATCCCTACGAAAACCAATATACCCACGGCGAGCGTCGGCGCCAGTGCCATGGCGGTCGCATTGCCTCGCCAAGCGCCCCACGCAGGCACAACAGCCAACATTAGCGTCAGACAAAACGCAATAATCAAGGCAAAATGGCCAATTTCAGGCATCATTTTATTTTACCTTTTTCATCAAAGCCGGCGTTTTCTAACGCATACGCAACCTCAGGAGGCATATAATTTTCATCGTGCTTGGCTAAAATTTCAGTCGCCTGCAGCACACCTTCGCTGTCAAGCATGCCGGATGCAACTGCGCCCTGCTCTTCACCAAAAAGATCCGGCAAAATACCCACATAAACTACAGGCACCGATGCTTTATAGTCAGTCAACATAAAACTTACCTCTAAACTGTCTTCAGAGCGCCGGACGCTCCCCTGCTCTACCATGCCACCAACCCTAATAGAATGGCCCGTTGGGGCCTTACCCGAAACAACATCAACGGGTGGATAAAACAGATTAATATTGCCACGCAAAGCATAGCTCACCAGCCCAATTGCCAAGCTGGAAAAGAGCACCACAAAAAGCACGAGGAGCAGCCTTTGTCTCCTCACTGGATGCATTACTGCTCAACTCTCGCGTTGCCAACAGTTTTATCTTCACTACCGTTAGCCTCTCGCGCTAATTGCTGCAAAAGGCGAGCACGACGCCGCATCGGCACAACGAGCAACGTCATAATGATCGCAATGGCTGCCAGATAGGCGGACCACACGTACATGCCGTGCCCATTCATCATAAGTAGCCCCTGAAGACTATCGAAATACATCAGTCCGCACCCTTTTCGCTAGCGATTTTTTTCACCCACTGGGTACGTGACTCGCGCTGCAATAACTCAGCGCGAATATTCATCAGCAAGCAGCAAGTGAACAGCGCGTAAAATGCTGCGATCATCAATAACAGTGGGTAAAGCATGCTGGGGTCTATCGTGGACTCGCCCGTAAATTTAATCGAGGCGGGCTGATGCAGGCTATACCACCAGTCTACCGATTTGTAGACGATAGGAATATTCACCATGCCCACCAAACTGAGCACAGCGCAGGCCTTGCCGGCCGCCTCCTTGTTATCGAAAGACTCATACAAAGCAACGACGCCCAGATACAGAAATAGTAAAATCAACATAGACGTAATCCTAGCGTCCCAAACCCACCAAGTGCCCCACGTTGGCTTACCCCAGATCGCCCCAGTCAATAAGGCGATAAAGGTCAGTGCCGCTCCGACCGGCGCGGCGGCTCTCATCACTACGTCTGCCATCTTCATGCGCCAGATTAGACTGATAGCACCGGCAATTGCCATCACATAGTAGCCGGCCAGCGCCACGACTGCTGCCGGCACATGGATATAAATAATACGATAGCTGTCGCCTTGACGAAAATCTGGCGGTGTAAACAGCAAGCCCCAAATCATGCCTGCAACCAAGGCAATGAGGGTAATGGGAACAAGCCAGCGTAGAATTGTACCGGCGATTGCATACAACCAGGGGGGCGAGCCGAGTTTATGAAAGAAAGTCCACATATCAGGACAGATTATACCGTTCGCTCAGCATGGAACAAACAAATACCCAAAATCTGAGCGAATGTGCTAAATGGCTATTAGGCATCAATACTAACCTTTAATCCTGTCGCAATCGCAAGTGGTGCCAGCGCGATAGCCAGACTCAACATCGCTCCTAAAATGGCCAAATAGGGGCCTGAGGGCGCACCTGTCATCGCTGCCTGCACGGCAGCAGTCCCGAAAATCAGTACCGGCATATACAGCGGCAAAATCAGTAAAGAAATTAAGATGCCACCTCGTTTAAGGCCCACAGTGAGTGCGGCACCAATACCGCCGAGCAGACTCAGGACAGCTGTCCCCAATAACAAACTAACAAAAAGCGCACCTAACGCTGATACGGGGAGATTCAGCATCAGGGCAAACACTGGCGACACGGCGGCTAACAGCAGTCCAGTGGTCAACCAATGTGCCAAAATGTAGGCCAGCGCCGAAAAAAATAGCGGCTGCGGCGCAAGGATTAGTTGCTCCAAACTACCGTCATCAAAATCACTGCGAAAAACCGCATCAGAGGTCAACAGATTAGAGAGCAGAGCAGTGATCCATAGGACGCCAGGCGCGAAGCTGACCAGCCTTTCAGGACTTGGGCCCAGGCCAAGGGGAAATAGCACGATAACGATGGCAAAAAACAACAGGGGATTGCCGATTTCAATGGGGCGCCGAACAGCCAACAGTAATTGCCTGCGTAATACCCGCGCGCAGAATTGCCCGGTATGCGGCACGCTCAAGAGACAACCCCTTGAACAAGATTGAGGGTGTTGACGTTGCATGATACCTGCAGAGCCTGATGTGATGTCATAACGACAGCGCCACCGCCGTCAACGTGGGATGCTAGCAAGCTCTGCGTTTCATCTACACCCTGCTTATCAATTGCAGTGAAGGGTTCATCCAATAGCCACAGGCACGCATCGGACAGAAACAAGCGGGCGAGATTTACGCGACGGTGCTGGCCCGCCGAAAGCGTGTGGCTAGGGACATCCTCATAGCCGCGCAGTCCCAAGCGGGCAAGCGCATCATCGACTTGGTCGTCCGAGTACAAGCCCGCACCACTTACATGCCACTGAAGATTTTCTCGCGGACTCAATAGGGCTTTAACCGCGGTCTGATGACCCAGATAGAGCGGCGTGACGGGGCGCAGCACCTTGCCCTCAAATCCATAGCGCGACAAGCCACAAAGAATTCTCATCAAGCTGGTCTTACCGGCACCATTGGCCCCCTCTATCTGCCACAGCTGTCCACCGTAGACTTCAACTGAGAGGTCGTGAAACAGTTCACGACCACCACGCACAAGGCCTAGAGATTGCGCCGCCAAAAGCGGTGCGTCATTAACGCTAATTGGCACTAGAGATTCACCATCTGAATTGCCGGCACGTGCAAGCCGGTATCATGCTCCGTACGAAGATCACTAAAATTGAACAGGCTACTATCGGCCAACTGCGAGGGGGACACATTGCAAACACTTCGAAATATCGATTCAGTGCGACCCGGATATTGTCTCTCCCACTGGGCTAACATCTGTTTGACCTGTACGCGCTGTAAATGCGTCTGCGATCCGCATAAATTGCAGGGAATAATGGGGAACTCCTTGAACCCGCAATACCGCTGCAGATCTTTTTCGTTGCAATAGGCAAGCGGCCGTATGACAACATTCTGCTTATCGTCGCTGAGTAACTTCGGCGGCATTGCCTTTAGCTTGCCATTAAAAAACATGTTTAGAAACAGCGTTTCGACAATATCGTCACGATGATGCCCAAGTGCAATTTTGGTGACGCCAATCTGTTGGGCAAAGCCATAAAGACTGCCCCTACGTAGACGTGAGCATAGACCGCAAGTCGTTTTACCGTCCGGCACCAATTCCTTTACGATACTGTAGGTGTCTTTCTCTAAGATGTAATATGGCACACCTAGTTCAGACAAGTAGGTCGGCAAGACCTCCTCCGGGAACCCAGGTTGCTTTTGATCTAGGTTGACCGCGATGAGTTCAAAATCTACCGGCGCGTTCTGTCTTAGGCTGATCAATATATCCAGCATGGCATAAGAATCTTTGCCACCGGATACACAGACCATCACCTTGTCTCCGTGCTCGATCATAGCGTAATCGGCTATAGCCTTACCCGCATTGCGGCGGAGACGCTTTTGCAGCTTGTTGAATTCGAGTTTTTCCTTGCGGGACAGTTCGCGCACGTTGATCGCCGTTAGTGCTTGATTTGGCGAGTATTTTACGTGCTTGAGGTTACTTGCGTCCAGCACTGACGCCGCCAATTTCACATTTCAGTGTGCATCCTTAGTTAGCGTCTGAGCCGCGTGAAAGCGCTAAACGCCTAACAAGGCGCTTGCATGATAGGGGCTCATACTACCGCAGGTTCTGAAAGGCTCACCCGC
Source organism: Haliea sp. (assembly GCA_002862465.1). GTDB lineage: Bacteria > Pseudomonadota > Gammaproteobacteria > Pseudomonadales > Halieaceae > Marimicrobium. The sequence continues at coordinate 1,695 of PKDD01000114.1, read as the reverse complement.
GATACGTTGCTTTTCAAAGTACAATGTTGACGAAGTCTGGCGCTGCAGCAACCTTGTAATTTCCACGGTTTGCCTCGACAATGAGCGCCGAAAAATCGTTCATCCCACTTTTTAACAAGGATTATAGCCCGATGAAACAACCTGTTCGAGTGACTGTAACTGGGGCCGCAGGCCAAATTGGCTACGCATTAGTGTTCCGCATTGCTTCAGGAGCTATGCTTGGTGATGACCAACCGGTCATTCTGCAACTATTGGATATCACTCCAGCAATGGAAGCGCTTGATGGCGTCAGAATGGAGCTAGAAGATTGCGCCTTTCCTCTACTAGCGGACATTGTCTGTACCGACGATCCTAACACGGGCTTCAAAGGCACCGATTACGCACTGCTTGTAGGCGCTCGACCACGTGGTCCGGGCATGGAGCGCAAAGATTTGCTGGAGGCCAATGCCGCCATTTTTTCGGTACAGGGCAAGGCCATCAACGAGCACGGCAGCAGAAACATCAAAGTGCTGGTTGTGGGCAACCCTGCCAATACTAATGCTTTAATTACTCAACGTAATGCGCCTGATATCGACCCTCGCAATTTCACAGCCATGACGCGCCTTGATCATAACCGTGCAAAAACTCAAATTGCTTTGAAAACGGGCAAGACCGTCAACGATGTTACCAATATGACCATATGGGGCAATCACTCTGCCACGCAATATCCAGATCTGTTCAATGCTAAAGTGAACGGCGAATCTGCCATCAACCTAGTGGACCAGCAGTGGTATGAAAACGACTTCATCCCTACCGTGCAGCAGCGCGGTGCCGCCATTATCAAAGCGCGGGGCGCCTCTTCTGCCGCATCAGCCGCAAACGCAGCTATTGGTCATATGCGTTCTTGGGCGCTTGGCACGCAAGGTGATGATTGGGTATCTATGGGCGTTCAATCGGATGGGTCATACGGCATTGCAGAGGGGCTGATCTACTCGTTTCCTTGTCGCTGCATGAATGGCGAGTGGGAAATCGTGCAGGATGTCCAAATTGGAGAATTTAGTCGCGCCAAGATGCTAGCGACCGAACACGAACTGACGGAAGAGCGCGATGCCGTGCAACATCTATTAACATAGGAGGAGCCGCGGCGGCCGAGGGAAGTCAAAAGAAGCGAGTCTGGCCCTGTTTTTGAACAAAATACTATGCACAAGACTGGAACATTAAAACGCTACCACCATGGCAACCTCAGAGAGGCCTTACTCGATACCGCTATCGAGCAGTTGCACGAGGGGGGCATGGAAAACCTTAGCCTGCGCGCACTTGCTAGAGCCGTTGGCGTGTCCCAAGCAGCACCGTACAGGCATTTTGAAGACAAAAGCAAACTACTCGCAGCCATGGCTACCAGCGGCTACCGCGACTTATTGCGCGTCCTGCGCGCAACAGGCGATGCTGCCGGCGACTGCCCTAAGGAACAGCTGTTCGCCTTCGCCCACGCCTATGTCGCCTATGCCGCGAAACATCCGCAGCTATTCAAACTGATGTTTGGCCCTGCAGTGCAGCCGGCCGACAAATATCCAGAACTGCGCAGGGCCAGCCGGGACACTCTGCAATTGGTGCAGGATATCATTCAGCGTGGCTTGGATCGCAATATTTTCCGCGAAGTTGATGGTGTCGCTTATATGACTAACGCCGCATGGTCGAGTATTTATGGATTATCTA
>PKDD01000147.1 GCA_002862465.1 Haliea sp. | reverse complement strand
GTCTGATTGGCTGCGCAGTCTGTTTCTCCGGTGCGAGACACAATAGTACCGCCCTCGGGAACGACTTGCGTAATCTTGCAGCCAGTGAGGAGCAGCAAAGTAACAACGAGACAAGGCAATTTAGAGGTATCCATACGTAACGACTCCGCGCAAATTTCAAAACCAGTGGCAATCCTAGGCGTTCTAATTGATAATGTATAATTATTAATTATTATTATATGATAATTAAAAAGCATCAAAAGGGCATTCCATGATAAGCCTAAAGCAGCTCCGCCATCTCACCGTCATTGCGGAGCAAACAAACATGCACAAGGCTGCAGAAGTCCTCCACATCACTCAACCCGCACTGACGCGGAGTCTGAATACCTTAGAGGGGCTGCTCAATGTGAGGTTGTTTGACCGCCACAGTGGTGGCATGCGAGCGACCCCCTTCTGCACTGAAATTATCGACAAGTGTCACCAGATACTGCTTGATGTCGAAGATATTCAGCGCGCCGCTCGTCTCCTTCATAATGTTGAAGAAGGCGAATTGAACGTTGGTGTTGGCAGGGGAATTGGAGAGCTGGTTTTAAGAAATTCTATCCCAGAGTTCGTGTCGCGACATCCCAATATCCGGATTACGGTCGTCGAAGGTACACATGACGATCTAACCCGCGGCCTCGAGAAGCGCGATTTCGATTTTCTTGTTATCGGGCTTGGCAGCTATCAGGGCGCCAGCGGATTACGGAAAGAATTAATTACCAATATCCCTTTGTCGGTGATTGCGCGTACAGGCCACCCACTGCAGGCAGGAAAAAACCTTAGTTTGAGTCAGCTGACCCAATATGCATTGATGTCTCCCACGTCGGTTGGCTCAGAACACCCACTAGCATTAGCCGTCGCAGATGCTAACCCTGAATTAATCCTGCCGCATGTTATTTGTGGGGACTACCCGACACTGATAAGCACGCTTTTATGTTCCGATTCCGTGCTAATTTCTTCTGCGTATAACTGTGAGTCTGAACTCCAACAGGGCTTGCTCGTAGCGCTCGATGTAACACATCCAGCACTGAATACTGAACTTGGAATTATTGAGATAGACAAACGATCACGGTCGCCAGCGGCTGAGGCTTTCATAACGATTCTCATGGCATCGATGGTCGCCTTAAATTAACGGGGAAGCGGTTCGCTAAAGCTCGGGTATGGCCTTGCCATATGCTCGGAGGAACGGCTTGCGTTTGCAATACTGCGACGCGGTGCTAGCTATGGATGTCACTGCCCGCCCCAGTGATTCTGTTACGCTTCCGCTTTGCAGTCGCGACCGATATACCGGCTATCTTGCCTAGCATCTGCTTGGTTGTTTTGGCCTAGTGCGTCGTTCGGGGCAACCACGGAGCTCTGGTGGGGGTTGTCGCCGGGCGTTCCTGCGCGGATAAATAAGTACAAGCCTCGGCTATCCCTGATAAACTGGTATCGCGCTGTGCCGCGCAGGTTTTTGACCTTTGCTTGAGATAGGTCCACGGTGATTTCTCAGTACGGTTGTAAGGTACTAAGCATCAGATTGACACAGCACAGTAATAGAGATGCTTTAAAACCAATATGTACAGCCTATATACAGCGGCATAGGGTAGCAGACTAGGCAAGTATCTATTGGGTAGAGATGGGACGGCGTGCTCCAAGGGCAAGAGCACCGATAATGCAACGGATAATTTATGCTAGACATTTTTAAAAAGTGGTACCACCGTTACCTGTCTGATGAAGAGTCGGTGCTTGTGTTGGTGTTGCTGGCGATAGCGGTGGCATTGTTAATGACCATCGGCGATATTCTTACGCCTGTCGTTGCTGCCATTGTACTGGCCTATCTTGCCCAAGGTGTCTCGGGCCAGCTTCAGCGTTACGGCTTGCCCCAGTGGTTGGGTGTCGCCGTGTCATATTTAGCATTTGTCGGCATATTTTTCGGATTTAGCTTTGCGTTGTTGCCGTTGGTTTGGCGTCAATTACTAAGTTTTGTGGGTGAAATGCCGAGGATGCTCGATCAGGCTCAACAATTTTTGGGGATTTTGTCTGAGCGATATCCTGATATTATTAGCAAAGAACAATTCAGGGATCTCATCAGTGTCGCGCAGACTGAATTTGCCGGGTTAGGTCAGGTCGCAGTCACCCGTATGCTGGCATCAATTCCAAGTATTCTTACGGTGTTGGTCTATTTGGTGTTGATACCGATGCTGGTGTTCTTCTTTCTTAAGGACCGAGAAAAAATTCTTGGTTGGCTGGGAGGGTTTCTGCCGGCGGAGCGACCTTTGTTGCGACGTATATGGACAGAAATGAATGAGCAGTTTTCCAATTATGCCCGCGGTAAGGTGCTCGAAATATTGATAGTAGGCTTTGTTACTTATTTTGCGTTTTCTTGGTTAGGAGTCGCCTACGCAGCATTGTTGGGATTGGTGGTCGGGCTTTCGGTCATTATTCCTTATATTGGGGCTGCTCTGGCTACGGTTCCAGTGGTAATGGTCGGGTTTTTCCAGTGGGGATTTACCGGTGAATTTTATTATATGTTTGCGGTCTACATGGTTATTCAGGTTTTGGATGGCAACGTGTTAGTGCCATTTTTGTTTTCGGAGGCGGTAAACCTGCATCCGGTGGCGATTATTCTAGCGGTACTATTTTTTGGCGGTATTTGGGGTTTATGGGGTGTATTTTTTGCGATACCACTGGCGACTTTAGTCAAGGCCATAATTAATGCGTGGCCTACCCCTGAGCAAATCGTTTCTGAGCCTGACCCACTCACGTAAATCTCATGGAGTTTGTGATGTCCACGTTGAATTTTTGGCAAGGTTTAAAGGCCATGACACTCCTGCTGAGTGTCTGGTTGCTTGCCTCCTGCGTCACCACTTCGTCACTGGGGCCGCAGCCGACTCAGAGTCCAAATGACGATTACAGCTATCGACTACTAACGTTAGATAACAGCCTCGAGGTGTTACTGATTTCTGATCCGGATGCGCCAAAAGCTGCCGCCGCGCTAGACATTTTAGTGGGCAGTGGGGATAACCCTCGCGGTCGTGCAGGGCTGGCACATTTTCTCGAGCACATGTTGTTCCTAGGTACTGAGAAATATCCTGATGCAGCGGAATACGGTCACTTCATTACTGAGCATGGAGGCAGCCGCAATGCCTATACTAGCTTTGAGAATACCAATTACTTTTTTGACGTCAACAGTGCTGATTTACCGGAGGCGCTCGACCGATTTGCGCAGTTCTTCATTGCGCCTCGCTTTGATGCGCAATATGTTGAGCGCGAAAAAAATGCGGTGGAGGCCGAATATCAAATGGGGCTGAAAAGCGACAGCCGTCGTGAGCTTGACGTGCTGCAGGAGGTATTCAATCAGGACCATCCCTTCAGTCAGTTCTCAGTGGGCGCATTGACTACTCTCGATGACCGTCCCGAGTCAGAAATTCGAGACGATCTGATTCAATTTTACAATACACATTACTCGGCTAATGTGATGCGGTTGGTGGTGCTGGGGTCGCAGTCGCTTGATCAATTGGAGGCGCTGACAGGCCCCCTGTTTAGTCAAATACCCAATCGCTTTTTAAAGCGCGAAAGGATTGCAGCGCCCCTATTCATGTCGGATGCTTTGCCGTTGTTCGTGCAGATACAGCCGTTAGCTACGCAGCGGAAACTCAGTGTTTCCTTTCCGCTTCCTGATTACCGCGCACAGTATCGTGTCAAGCCGGAGGTGTACTTAGGCAATCTTATCGGCCATGAGGGAGCGGGCAGTTTGCTGTCCGTGCTGAAACAGGAAGGCTTGGCCGAGGGTTTATCTGCAGGTCAGGGTTTAGCATGGCGCGGAGGAGCTCTTTTTAGCGTGAATATTTCGCTGACCGAAAAGGGGACATTAGATCCGGATCGCGTGTTGCAACTGCTCTTTGCCTATACCGACATGCTGCGTCAAGAAGGCCCTCAGGATTGGCTTTATCTCGAGCAAGCTCGGCTTGCAGACCTTAGTTTCCGTTTTCGGGAGCAGGGCAGTCCGATGCGCTACGTAAGCGCCGTGGCCAGCGGTATGCAGTATTACTCGGCACAGGACATTTTGCGTGGGCCGTATATGATGACGGATTATGACGAGGCTATTCTGGCGGAACTGCTGCAACAGCTGCGACCCGATAATGCGCTGGTGACGTTTAGCGACCAAGCTGTTGTTGGCGATCAGGTTTCGCAATACTACCAAGTTTCGTATTCTCAACAGCCATTTGATGTTAACCGCGCCATCGAGCCTAAGGGTGATGAGGGTGCAGATATGCTGCATCTTCCGTCGGCTAACGAATTCATTGCCGAAGATGTGTCCTTGGTAGATTTGCCTGCGAATATGCCGAAATTTCCGCAACTGATGCAGCAATCTGAGAGGCAAACAATCTGGTTCATGTCGGATGACCAGTTCCGCGTTCCTAAGGGATTAACCTATATCAATTTTCGCTCACCTGAGGTGGGCCAGACTCCTGAGCAAGCGGCTCGCGGAGCGCTCTATACGGCATTGCTCACTGACAAGGTCAACGAGTTCGCCTATCCCGCCCAATTGGCGGGGATGAGTTTTGATTTCTATCAGCATTCCCAGGGTATCGGTTTGCGCGTGGGTGGTTACAGCGACAAGCAGGCATTGTTGTTGCAGCGTTTGTTGGACAGCATCGTTGATCCTGAATTTAACCAGCGTCGTTTTGACGATATTCGCAGCGGCATTATCCGTAGCTTGAAAAATGCGGTCGCCCAACGTCCTAGCCGCCAAATCGTTGATGATTTGAATGAAAGCCTGATCTATGGCCAATGGGGTGAGGCGGCATTGATTGCTGCACTTCAGGCAACAGACCTGAGTCAACTTGATGGGTACATTCATCAATTTTGGCGCGGGGCTTCCGCCGAAGTATTGATCTATGGGAACTACGAGGTTGATGAGGTGCAACAATTATCGACGATGTTGCAGAATATTATCAGTAGCGATCCTGCGCCAACGTTGCCTGTGCGCAAGGTGCTAAAGCTGGCAGCCGGCGAGTCAGCCCAATACATTGTTGACGTCCCCCATGATGATTCGGTGGTTGCATGGTATCTGCAGGGAGAGGGGGATAGCTGGCACGACAGGGCGGCGACTGTGTTGACAGGCCAAATTATGTCGTCAGGTTTTTTTCAGGAATTACGTACCGAGCAGCAGTTGGGCTATGTCGTTAGCGCTTCGAGTTTTTCGAAATTACAAGTGCCAGGCTTGCTTATGCTGGTGCAATCTCCGGTTGCAGATGCCAATGCGGTCGTTGCGGCAATGAATGACTTTATGCTGAACCTGGAGCCACAGCTGGATGAGGCAAAGTTCGAGCGTCACAAAGTATCGCTGCTCAGTGATATTTTGCGGCCGGATAAAAACCTAGCGGAGCGAGGCGAATATTTTTGGCAAGCCATTGCTCGCCAAGACTTGGACTTCGCTGGCCGCCAGACGCTGGCGGACGCCGTGGAGGGTATTACTCTGGACAGTTGGAGGGTTTATTACGAGCGGGTCTTCTTAGCCCAGCGTCGGTCGCTGCAGGTGGTCGCTCCGGGTAGCCAGGGCATTCTTCCGGAGGGCGTATTTGAGCGTTACAACTCAGCTAAAGCCATTCAGCAGGAGCACGCAACGTACCTCCGTGAGTAAGGGTCAGCAGTGAAAGGCGTTTTAGTGTTCCATGGTCCGATCGTTGAAGGACAACCTCATTCGACCAATTAGTTCCACTATGGAACTAATTGTTAATGCGGACGGCGCCGCGGCGGGCATATCAGGCTTGATGAGTTGAGCATTCTGCGGCGAATCTGCTATAGTAATCGTGTTAGTGCTTGGTTTAGATCTTTTTGACGCCATAGCCAAGCGAGTTCTTTTTTAGAACCTATCGGGACTGAGTGCAACTCGGCCTGTTGTTTTACAGGAGCTTGAGCTGAGATGAAGGAAGACCAAAACCCTCTGGAAACCCGCGAGTGGCTTGATGCGCTCGATGATGTAGTCAAACATGCCGGTGCTGAACGCGCCTCTTTTCTGTTGCTAGAGTTGTCGAAGCATGCAATTGATGCCCGCCTGCACTTGCCTTCCGCCATCACCACACCTTTTTCCAATACGATCGCGCCTTCCGAAGAAAAAATGATGCCCGGTGATGTGTTTATGGAGCGTCGTATCCGATCATTGGTGCGCTGGAATGCGCTTGCCATGGTGATGCGCGGTAATGACAACGATGAGGGTCTGGGTGGTCATATTTCCAGTTTTTCGTCCAGCGCGACATTATACGACGTGGGCTTTAACCATTTCTTTCGCGGTACTGAGGGCGGACATCCCGGAGACCTGGTGTTTTATCAGGGCCATAGTGCGCCTGGCATGTATGCACGCTCTTATCTGCAAGAGAGGCTAACTGAGGAACAATTGGATAATTTTCGGCGGGAGGTCGGTGGCCATGGGCTATCGTCCTATCCGCATCCATGGCTTATGCCCGACTACTGGCAGTTTCCCACCGTGTCCATGGGGCTTGGCCCGATACAGGCGATTTATCAGGCACGGGTGATGAAATATCAGCAGGATCGGGGTTTGCTCGATCATGGCGACAGAGAAGTCTGGTGCTTCATGGGCGACGGTGAATGTGATGAGCCTGAGTCTTTGGGCGCTATATCCCTCGCTGGCCGTGAAGGGATGGGCAATCTAAATTTCGTAATTAATTGCAATCTGCAACGCCTAGACGGTCCGGTGCGCGGCAATGGCAAAATCATTCAGGAGCTGGAGGGGATTTTTCGCGGCGCAGGCTGGAATGTGATCAAGGTAATCTGGGGTCGCAAATGGGATAGTCTGCTGGAGAAAGACAAAACGGGGCTGTTACAGAAGCGCATGGATGAGGTGTGTGACGGCGAATTGCAAAATTATAAGTTCAATGGCGGAGCCTACACTAGAGAGCATTTTTTCGGTAAGTATCCTGAGCTTTTAGAACTAGTGGCCGATTTATCGGATGACGATATCATGTACCTCAATCGAGGTGGGCATGACCCTTATAAAGTATACGCAGCCTATGCTGCGGCTGTCGGAGAGCATGAACGTCCCACCGTCATTTTGGCAATGACGGTGAAGGGTTACGGTACAGGTGAAGCCGGTCAGGCTAACAACGAAACTCACGCTCTAAAAAAGCTCGACATAAAAAGCTTGAAGGCATTCCGGGACCGCTTTGACATTCCTATCAGTGATGCTGAGTTAGACAGTGTGCCCTACTATCGACCGCCGATGGACAGTCCGGAGATGCGCTACATGCTTGAGCGTAGGCAGGCCCTCGGTGGGCTGTTGCCAAGGCGACGCGCAGCTATGGATTTACTCGAAACACCGCCCCTGACGGCTTTTGGTAATCAGCTAAAGAGCAGTGGGGCGCGCGAAATTTCTACTACGATGGCCTTCGTGCGCATGCTCTCAAGTCTAGTGAAGGACGCGGACATCGGGCAACGGGTGGTGCCTATTGTGCCGGATGAAGCGCGTACGTTTGGCATGGAAGGTATGTTTCGTCAGCTTGGTATTTACTCTTCTGTAGGCCAGCGGTATACGCCGCAAGACGCCGGACAAATGATGTATTATAAAGAGGATATTAAGGGGCAAATTTTGGAGGAGGGTATTAACGAGGCGGGGGCTTTTTCCGCTTGGCTAGCTGCCGCTACGTCCTACAGTACAAGCGCATATCCCATGGTGCCGTTCTATATCTTTTATTCCATGTTTGGTTTTCAGCGTATTGGAGATCTGGCTTGGGCGGCTGGCGATAGTCAGGCGCGTGGATTTCTGATCGGTGCGACAGCGGGACGCACCACACTGAACGGTGAAGGCCTGCAACATCAGGATGGGCACAGTCACTTAACGGCCAGTACAATACCGAACTGCGTTAGCTATGATCCGGCCTACGCTTATGAGCTTGCGGTGATTATTCATGACGGCTTACATCGCATGTATAACCAAGGTGAGAATCGATTTTATTACATTACCACGATGAACGAAAACTATGTTCAGCCGGCCATGCCGCCAGGCGCTGAGGACGGCATTATTCAGGGTATGTATCGGCTTAAAGTGCCCACCGCGCCGACAGATCTGCGTGTTCAGTTGCTGGGCTGCGGCGCCATTCTGCGTGAGGTTGAGGCCGCTGCGGCGATTCTTGAGAGCGACTATCAGATAGCTGCAGATGTTTGGAGTATGACCAGCGTGAATGAATTGCAACGAGAAGGCAAAGCCGCACAGCGTTGGAATCTGTTGCATCCTGAGGCTGAACCCAGAGTGCCCTATGTCACTCGACTGTTGACCGATGCCAACGGGCCAACGGTGGCTGCGACAGATTATGTGAAGGCATACGCTGATCAAATTCGGGAGTTTGTACCGGGAACCTATACCGTGTTGGGTACTGATGGCTTTGGTCGATCTGATACGCGCAGCAAGTTGCGCGAATTTTTCGAGGTCAGTCGCGAATATATCGTGCTCGCCGCGCTAAAGGCGCTAGCAGACGAGGGACGCATTGAGAATGCCGTCGTTGCGCAGGCGATAGTCGCGCTGGATATTGATCCGGACAAGCCTAACCCGGTAACAGTCTGAGCCAGGAGGGAATACGGCGTGGCGATACAACAAGTAACCGTTCCTGATATCGGTGGTGCCGAAGGCGCTGAGGTGATTGAACTGCTGGTGAAGGTTGGTGATGAGATCGTGCTAGATCAAGGTCTGATCGTATTAGAATCTGACAAGGCATCTATGGAAATCCCTGCTACTGCTGCTGGTACGATCGTTGAGCTCTTAGTGGCGGAGGGTGACCAACTGGCAGAGGGCGCAGCGGTGGCGATGATAGAAGTCGCTGAAGAAATCGCGGATGCTGCCTTGGCGGCCATCGATAAGCAGGCCAGTATTGCAAGTGATGGCTCTACTCTGGATGACGCTGCGCCAAAGCAGGGGTCAGTCGCCAACAAAGAGGTGTCCGCTGAGAAAGAGACGTCGGTAGCGGAAGAGTTGCCAGTAGGCAGCGACACGCCAGTACCGCAAGTGGAAGCCGCGGGTGAAGTCTATGCCGGTCCTGCAGTTCGAAAACTGGCGCGAGAGCTAGGTGTTCAGTTGCAACGAGTGAAGGGTACTGGGCCGCAAGGACGTGTTCTCAAAGAAGATCTGCAACAGTTTGTGCGCAACGTAATACAGGAACCGGCAGGCGGACTCGCGGGAGGTATGGGCGTTCCTGCGGTGCCGGAAACAGACTTCGCGAAATTTGGTGAGATCGACGTCATCCCTCGCAGCAAGCTTGACAAGTTAACCGCTGTCAATATGCACCGCAGTTGGCTTAACGTGCCTCATGTGACTCAGTTCGACGAGGCAGATATTAGCGATCTCGAAGGGTTTCGTGCGGGACTCAAGACTGAAGCCGAACAGCGTTCTATTCGCATTACGCCCCTACCATTTTTGCTTAAGGCATGTGCGCTTGCACTGCGGGACAACCCCAAGATTAATAGTTCATTGGGCCGCAATGGCGAAGATCTAGTTCACAAGAAATATATTCATATTGGTGTGGCGGTTGATACACCGGCGGGACTGATGGTGCCAGTTATTCGTGATGTCGATAGGAAAACGATTTGGGAATTAGCGCAAGAAGTCACAGAATTGGCCGGCCGTGCTCGTGACCGTAAACTGCTGCCGACAGAGATGCAGGGCGGGTGTTTTACGATTTCCAGCTTGGGTAATATTGGCGGTAATGGCTTCACACCCATCGTGAATACGCCAGAGGTGGCCATTCTTGCGGTATCGAAGGCCGCTATCAAGCCGCTGTGGAACGGTACTGAGTTCTTACCGCGCACGATGTTGCCGGTTGCGCTGTCTTATGACCATCGTGTTGTGAACGGTGGTGATGGTGGGCGATTTTTAACCCGCATAGTGTCTCTGCTCGGTGATATTCGACAACTCAGTCTATAGCGTATGCGGCAATCCAGTAGACCTCTTCAATTAGTCTCATGAAGCGGTATTTTGATAGTCTCTCGAGGGTATTGCTGCGGTGGTCAAGCATGGTTTAGTGATGACAGTTTGGCGCGCAGCCGCTGTGTGCTGTGCGGTGGTTGCGTACTGCTGGGCCAAAAGTTTGGTCGCAAGCTATCGAGTTGTGTCAGGGATTGTTTCTCCCAGCCAGCGTCGCGCATCAAGTGAATAAATTTCAATGTACGAAAGGCGTCAAACCACTGGTGAAACTGTCGCTGGAATTGCGCGCTTGACCCGCTCTGTCGTTCGCAGTGAGCAAGACCTGACCGTATTCCCAATGTCTGCAATGCAGCATCTGATTGCTCGGCCACAGTGGCGTGAAGCCCTTGTCTGATGAAGATTTGAGAAAGCGCCGCATCGGGGTTTTGCGCCAGTTCAGGCAGGCTTGCTAGGAATGCTCGAAGTGCTTCAAAACAGCGTGGGTGGTCGAAAATCTGCGCACCGTCTGGCCGTCCGGCCGCGATAATAGCCTCTACCGCTGGCCCGGTTCCAAAGGGAATCCGTGTTGAGTGTCGCGATTGTAGCTGAATATACTGCCCCGCTAGGCTGCTAATAGGCCCGACTTTGGCTAGCTTGTTCAGCATGTAAAAATCCTCGGCACCAGCGCGCTTTGGAAAGCCGCGCACCTGCGCATAGGCAACGGCCCGGATGGCTATGCAACTTCCCAGGGTGTGGTATGCATAGGGCGAGCCAGAATATCCCAGTCCTAGGACATAATGATGCAGGCGCAGTTCGTATAATTCAGTGGCGGTGTTACACGCCAGACTCTCTCCCGGCATATGTTGGAAACGAAAAATCGCCGCTACCGCATCCAGAGGAGCGCTATCAAGCTGTTCGAAGTAATCCTGTGGCGCGCTGGCGTCGGCGTCAGTGCAGCAAAGCCATTGCCCGCTGATGCCGCCAGCGACCATCCACTGCAGTGCTAAATCACAACCTGACTTACGCGCCAGCCCAACGCCCAGAGCCGCAGGTGTCGGCCCGCACAGTACTTCAATATCGTGCAAGTAAAGATCAGTGTGTTTGTTTAAAGAGAGAACGGTTACTGAGCAACGCTGTACCTGCGGTAACGATGCATTCTGCACGGCTATTCGCAGTTCGGCGTTGGCCTGTGGGTCGCAGTCCGTATCAGGTCGATTTAGCACAAGAATGATGAGTGTACGACCGGTGCCTGCAGGCATCCGCCTTAAGTTTTTGAGTAAGTCAGATGATTCTTTGTAGGCTGGAATGATCACCACATGAAGCCAGTGAGGTTGCTCGAAACTGTGTCTGGGCAGACCGGTTTCAATGTGCCTTTGCAGGTAGCGTTGCAGGGCCACACTGTCTTGCATTATTCCGTCGATTCCATCAGTGCAGCGCTGCTCTTATGGGTAAAGTTGCAACGATATCGGCTTCGATATCCAGCAGTTCATCCCAGCGTTGAGCAATCATATCGTGATCGAGATACGTTTGTGCCAATTCCAAGAAGAGCTCAAAGTGGCGCGCCTCGGAGCGTGCAATCGACTGATAGAACTTCTTTAGCGGACCGGGCCTCAGCGCTGTGGCGACAAGAGCGAACCGCTCTGCTCCTCTAGCTTCTATGATACTAGCGGTCAGCAGGCGATCCAGGAAATAGACGTCACTGCCTTGGCGCAGTGATTGACGGAATGCACCGACATACGGGTCCTTCTGGTCTGATGTGGTGATCAGTCCTCGGCGGTGTATCCATTTGAGGACTTCGCGGTAATGGGTCAGTTCTTCTATTGCTAGATCCGCCATAGCGGCCACCAATTCGGTGCGATCCGGATAGTGGGAAAGCATGGAGATTGCCATACCCGAAGCTTTTTTCTCCGCAGTCGCATGATCGAGCAGGAAACGATCAAAGTCTCCCATAACCGCGGTTGTCCAGGCTTGAGGTGTAGCAAAGCGAAGGGGTGAATCCAGCATACGAATAATGACAGTTTGTCTTCAAAAGGATGCTATTGAACGTCAAGTGAGCAGCGAACACAAGACGACATGCCCACGACACTTGCGGGAGTGCACGGCCGGTATGCTAAACTTTGGCGTCATCTTCAGGCACAGTCGGCTTATGCTGCGCCTGGCATTTGATTCACACAACAGGATAGATGTGCCAATGATCATTAAACCACGCGTCCGCGGATTTCTGTGTATTACAAGTCATCCGGCGGGTTGCGATGCCAACATCAAGCGACAGATACAGTACGTGAGGTCTCGTGGACCGATAGCAGGGGGTCAAAAGCGTGTGCTGGTGATCGGTGCATCCACCGGTTATGGCCTGTCATCTCGGATCACGGCGGCGTTCGGCTGTGGTGCTAAAACGCTTGGAATCTTCTTTGAAAAAGAGGGCACACAGGCTAAGCCTGGAACGGCTGGGTGGTACAACTCGGCGGCTTTCCACAATCAGGCGCAGGCCGCGGGATTATATGCCAAAAGTATCAACGGTGATGCCTTCAGCAACGAAGTCAAACAAAAGGCTATCGATACGATCAAAGCCGATATGGGGCAGGTTGATTTGGTCGTTTACAGTCTGGCATCACCGCGCCGGCTACACCCGATTACCGGTGTAGTGCACAACTCCACGCTCAAGCCTATCGGCGGTGATGCCGTTCAAAAGGGTGTTAATACCGACAAAGAGGAGGTGCAGGATTTTCATTTAGAGCAAGCCTCGCAGGAAGAGATAGACAATACAGTGGCGGTCATGGGTGGCGAAGACTGGCAAATGTGGATTGATGCGTTGGACGATGCCGGTGTCCTTGCCGATGGCGCCAAGACCACCGCCTATACGTATATCGGCGAGAAACTGACCTGGGATATCTACTGGCACGGCACCATCGGTGCAGCCAAGAAGGATCTAGACAAACGCGTCCTTGCGATTCGTGAACGTATGGCCGCAAAGGGTGGGGACGCTCGCGTGTCAGTCCTCAAGGCGGTGGTGACTCAGGCTAGCGCTGCGATTCCCGCCATGCCTATTTACCTCGCGCTGCTGTTCAAGGTGATGAAAGACCAAGGCAGCCATGAGGGTTGTATCGAGCAAATTGACGGCCTATTCCGTGATTCACTCTACAGTGCTCATCCTTATCTGGATGATGAGGGAAGGTTGCGCGCCGACGGCAAAGAGCTGGACCCAGCGATACAAGAGGCGGTGGCAAGGCTATGGCAGAGTGTTAACACTGAAACCCTGCGTCAGCTGTCCGATTTTGAGGGTTACAAGCGCGAGTTTTTACAATTGTTCGGTTTTGAAGTCGACGGTGTGGATTATAGTGCGGATGTGAATCCCGAAGTGCCTATTAATAATATGGTTTGAGCCTATGTTTGAACATGGAGTTCCTTTTCGACTTAACGACAGAGTCAGGCGCCTCGTTGCTCCCAATGCAGGCGTGATGACGGGGCCGGGGACGAATACGTATCTGTTGGGTGATGATGCCGTTGCCGTGCTGGACCCTGGGCCTGCTCTGCCCGAGCACATCGATGCCATATTGAATGCGGCTGGTGATCGTATTCGCTGGATCGTTTGTACCCATACTCATCCAGATCATTCGCCCGCCTGGAAGGCAGTAGCGGAGGCCACCGGAGCAGAGGTGATTGGTGCTTCTCCACCGGATGATATGTTTCAGGACAACACGTTCAAGCCAACCTTGGAGTTGCAGCATGATTATGTGTTGTCGACAAAAGAATTTACGCTGCGCGCAGTGCATACTCCGGGTCATGTCGGTAACCATTATTGTTTTTTCCTAGAGGAAGAGGGAATGATGTTTGCGGGCGATCACGTGATGAATGGATCTACGGTGGTGATTATTCCGCCCAGCGGCAACATGAAATCCTACATTGAATCTCTGCAGCGGTTACTAGATTATCCACTGCAATTTATTGCGCCGGGCCACGGTGATATCATGCCTGAACCGAAGCCGACGGTGGATTGGTTGGTAAGCCACCGTTTGATGCGTGAGCAAAAAGTCATTGACGGCTTGCGCCGTGCTGGCCGTGTGCCGCTGGAGGAACTGGTAAAGGTCGTCTATGACGATGTTGATGCCGGTCTGCACAAGATGGCACAGCTTTCGCTCAGTGCTCACCTCATTAAACTCCGTGAGGAAAACCGAGCGCAGCAACATGCACCGGATGATACCTGGGAAATACTAGACGTTTGAGAATCGTGTTGCGTTGTTCGCTCGATTAACCGTCTTTAGTGACGCTTACCAGCCACTGAATCAACCCACAACGAAAAAGCAATAAGAGGAAGTTAGTGATGAACGGATTGATGATGAACGTGCAATTATCCATTGCCTCTATCGCAGACCATGCAGAGCGTATAAACGGTGACGTTGAGATCGTCTCGGTAATGGGCGACAAGCCGCGGCATCGCTACACGTATCGAGACGCCTTTGCACGCACCCGCAAACTGTCCGATGGCATGGCCCGTTGGGGACTAGAACAGGGTGATCGGATTGCCACATTGGCTTGGAATGATTATCGGCATTTCGAGATTTACTATGCCGCTGCCTGCAGCGGCTATGTCTGCCACACTATTAACCCTCGCCTTTTTCCAGAGCAGCTTGCTTACATCATTAATCACGCAGAAGATCGCTATGTTTGTGTTGATCCCGACTTTGTGCCGTTGGCGGAAAGCCTAGTGGATCAGTGTCCCACAGTGCGGGGGTGGGTGATAATGGCGAGTGCAGAAAATATGCCCGTAACCAGTCTGCCCAATGTGATTTGTTATGAGACTTTGGTTGCAGCAGGAGATGAAACATTTCAATGGGCACCGTTGGACGAGAATGCTGCCTGTGCTCTGTGCTATACCTCGGGGACAACCGGCAATCCTAAGGGCGTATTGTATTCTCATCGGTCAACGATATTGCACGCTTACGCCGCTATGATGCCAGACGGTTTGGGTATTTCTCAGCAGGATGTCGTGATGCCAATCGTGCCTATGTTTCACGTTAACGCTTGGGGTAATCCTTATTCTTGTCCGATGGCCGGCGCTAAGTTGGTGTTGCCGGGCAATAAAATGGGCGATGGTAAGTTCATGGCTAACCTGATTAACGAAGAGGGTGTAACGCTGTCGGCGGGGGTTCCTACTGTGTGGCTAGGCATGCTTGCGCATCTTAAGGCCTCCGGTGATGGCGTTGCCTCGTTGCGACAAATCGTTGTCGGCGGTGCGGCCTGCCCACTGTCTGTCATGGAGGATTTTGATGATTATGGTGTAGAGGTGCGGGTCGGTTGGGGTATGACGGAGATGAGCCCGTTGGGTACGGTCAACGCGAGCATGGATTCCAGAGAGATTTTCGGCGAACAAGAGTTCGCCAAAGTGCGGATCAAGGCAGGCCGGCAAATTTTTGGTGTAGAAATGAAAATTATCGATGATGAAGGCCACGACTTGCCTTGGGACGGCGTTGCCTTTGGCTCGCTTTTGGTAAGGGGTCCTTGGGTATGTTCCAGTTATTTTAAATTGGAGGGGGCTGATGCTCATGCGCACGAGGGCTGGTTTGAGACCGGCGATGTGGCCACTATCGACTCTCAGGGCTACCTAGCCATCACTGATCGCACGAAAGACGTTATCAAGTCAGGCGGCGAGTGGATTTCCTCTATTGAGGTGGAGAACGTCGCGACCGATCACCCCAAAGTTGCGGAAGCGGCGGTCATTGGGCATTTTCATCCCAAGTGGAGTGAGCGGCCCTTGTTGATTGTGGTGCGGGGAACTGATTCACAGGATCTTACTGCCGAGGAGATGCTGGGGTGGTTTGACGGTAAGATCGCGAAGTGGTGGACGCCAGATGCCGTAGAATTTATAGACGAGCTGCCACACACGGCTACCGGTAAAGTACAGAAGGTCAAGTTGCGGCAGATGTTTAAAGAATACGCTTTCCCGGTATCCGAAGCCTGAAAATATTGCATAGGCCAAACAGCATTGTTGCTGCAGCGGTTTGTTTGTGGCGAGTTTAACAGTCAGGAGAAGACTATGGGTTGGGTCAGCAGCGGCGATGATCGAGACTCCACAATCGGCGAGCTGGCGGAGCTGGTAGCCCCCTTCGACGCGCTATATGCATCCTTATGGACACAGCAGCACCTGCCGGCCGATATTTTAGAACTGTGTCGATTGCGCTTGGCGCAGCTGCATCAATGTTCCGTCGAATTGCAGCGCCATGAGATTAAAATGTCTGCAGAGAAATATCAGCGGTTGGCTTTTTGGGGTGAAGACAGCGTATTTTCACAGGCGGAACGTGCCTGCCTTGCGTTTACTGAAGTCTATGCCATGGATGTGCAGGCATTGACAGATCAGCATGCGGACGCCGTAAAAATGCATTTTGGTGACGCGGGGCTAGTATTGTTGGTGGAAGCCCTTGGCATACTTGACGGCATGACCCGGCTCAGTCTCCTGTGGCAGCTAACCGCTAATGCGGAGCAACCGAACGCGCCCGGGCAGTTGCTGTGATGGGCGGTCCACGCGTAATCAATACCAATACCTCCAGTGGTAATCTGATCCGTGACTCCGCCTTAGGTCTTGTGCCAGAGACGCTGGATTATTACTTGGCGCTAAACCGAAAAATCTGGGAGTGCGGCCCTCTGACTCCGGCGGAAATCGAGATTGCACGTTTACGTAATGCCCGAACAGTCAATTGTGTCTTTTGTAAAAGTGTTCGTTACGATATTGCAAAAGCAGATGGGCTTACCGAGGATAAGATCGCGATGATCCAGGACGATTTTAGAGACAGTGACTTGACTGAGCGCGAGAAATTAATTATCGCGTTTACCGATCAGTTTCTCAATAATCCCAGTGGACTTACAGCGGAGCTCAAGATAGCACTGCTGGCTGAATTTACGTCAAGAGCGCTGGTGCATCTATCGCTTGCGGTGGCCCACTTTAGTGGATTTTCTCGCTGTGCCGTGTCACTAGGTGGAATGCCAGACGAATTGCCGACTATGGAGATTTCTCTGCCGCAGTAGTCGATCCGCCAGGGGCTGCGACAGCGCTCCTCGACCGCGATGCCGATTATTTTCGCCGTATTCGTAATATAATTGCGATTAATCTACGAATAGCTCTTTGAAACTGTTTAAATACTGATTAACATGTAGCTTATGTTCCGCGTCAATTGCGAGTAATGCTGTGCCGAATCCGGATGAAAAGTATAGAGAGCGAACACTGCCGCAGGTCTTCGCCGACGCTGCATCTGCTTATGGCTCGCGCATTGCCATCACCGATGGTGAAGTGCAGTTGACCTACGAGCAGTTGGATGCAGCGCGGATCAATGCGTCGCGAGCTTTTATAGCGGCTGGGCTTGAAAAAGGTCAGCGCATTGCTATTTGGGCACCCAATATCTATCAGTGGATTATTGCGGCTATCGGCGCGCAAAGCATTGGTGGTGTGCTAGTCCCCTTGAATACGCGCTACAAGGGTTCAGAGGGGGCATACATCATCCGCTCCAGCGGGGCAAAGATGTTGTTTACCGTGGGTGATTTTCTTGGCATGCGCTACTCGGACATGCTGGCTGACCAATCACTTCCGGAACTTGAGCGCACGGTGCTGTTCAGCGGTGACGCAGCACAGTGTCAATCTTGGGAAGACTTTTTGGCCGCGGGACAGGCTGTGCCGGCGAAAGAGGTTGCGTTGAGGGCGTCGGCAGTGACCCCCAGTGATCCGCTAGACATTCTTTTTACCTCCGGCACGACCGGTAACCCCAAAGGCGTGGTGACTGGGCACGGCCAAAATATCCGTACCTTCGAGAACTGGAGTGCGACTGTCGGCCTATGCAGCGACGACAATTACCTGATTATTAACCCGTTCTTCCACTCATTTGGGTATAAGGCTGGCTGGTTGTCCGCGATTATCTGTGGTGCCCGTATGATTCCGGTGCTCAGTTTTGATCTTGATGCAGTGCTTGCGCAGATCGCGCGCGAAAAAATTTCCATGATCCCAGGCCCGCCGACTATTTATCAATCGCTACTCGCGCATCCACGGCGCAAGGAGTTTGACTTATCGAGTTTACGTCTCGCCGTGACGGGCGCAGCGCCAGTGCCGGTCGAACTGGTAAGACAGATGCGCGAGGAACTGGGTTTTGAAGTTGTGGTGACAGCCTATGGACTCACAGAGACCTGCGGGGTGGTGTCCATTTGTCGTGCCGATGATAGTGCCGAGCGCATTTCTCACAGCTCCGGACGCGCGATGGATGGAACGGAGGTCAAATGTGTCGACAAACAGGGGCAGTCTGTTGCGGCTGGCGTTGATGGAGAAATCTGGGTCCGAGGTTTCAATGTGATGCACCATTACTTTAATGATACTGATGCAACTACTGAGGTACTTACCGTTGATGGCTGGCTGAAAACGGGTGATATCGGCGTTATGGATGAAGATGGTTACGTGCGCATTACCGGGCGGATTAAAGAAATGTTTATCGTCGGGGGATTTAACTGCTACCCCGCTGAAATCGAGAATATCTTATGTGACATGCCTGGGATCGCTAGGGCGGCGATAATCGGCGTGTCTGATGAACGCATGGGCGAGGTAGCCAAAGCCTTTCTGGTGAAGGATGCAGGCGACCCGGTAGATGAGGCTGCGGTTATTGAGTGGTCGCGTGCACAGATGGCCAACTATAAGATACCTCGTTCAGTGATTTTCCTATCCGAACTACCGATGAACGCAGGTGGCAAAGTGGATAAAGCGGCATTGGCAAAAAGCGTCGAGGTAAAACGGTGAACGATTTGTCCGCCAACAAAGCCTCTCGCCATATCGACTTGGACGATACGGATCAGGCGATTATTCAGCTTTTGCGCAAGGATGGGCGCATGGCCTACCGTGCTATCGCGCGCGAACTGGATATCGCTGAAAATACGGTGCGCGCTCGAGTGCGTCGCATGGAAGAGTCCAACACGATGCGAGTGGTGGCGGTGACGGATACCGAAGCCGCGGGCTATAGCATGTTACTGGCCATCGGTGTGCAGGTGGAGGGGTGTTCGCCGGAAGTGGTGGCGCGAGAAATGGCCGCTATTCCAGAAGTGTTTTCTGTCAATGTGGTGGTCGGCGCGCAGGATATTGAAATTCTTGTCGTGTCCAAGGATCAGGCTGCCCTCAGTGAATTGATCACCAATAGGTTGGGCGCTATCCCTGGTGTCAGGCGCCTTACCCCGGCCCTCGCACTGGATGTGTTGAAGAATCAACCCGATTGGGTGCCTTTCCATGCGGCGTAAACTTGACGATGCAGACCTTGCTATCGTCGAGCGGCTGTCGCGCGATGCTAGGGTGAGTAATCGTGAAATCGCCGAGCGTCTAGGTGTGACGGAAGGCACTGTGCGCGCTAGAGTCAAGCGGATGGAAGAAGAAAAGTTGATTCGCATCACCGCAGTCACCAATATTGAACGCTTTAAGGACGCGGCGCTGGCCTACATTTGGATTGAGGTCGAGCGCAGTGGGCAGACGAAGGCTGTTGCCGAGCAGTTGGCGGGCATCACGGAGTTGGGATTTGTTGGGGTGATGTTGGGCCGCTCTGATATTCTTGCTATCACTATGGTGCGCAACGCAGAACACCTAGCGGAGTTTGTCCATCAGCGTATTAGTGTTGTCGAAGGCGTGCGCGGTGCGCACAGTACTCTTGGGGTTAATTTCATCAAACACGATTACCGCATGGCGCGGATCGTTAGCTAGAAAAAGGAAGAAGTGATGAACAAGCAAATGACGGCGACGGAAGTCGTTGCGCAACTCGAAAATGGTATGACCATTGGTATCGGTGGTTGGGGTCCGCGGCGCAAGCCAATGGCGCTAGTGCGCGAAATCTTACGCTCCGATGTTAGGGACCTTACCATTGTTTCCTATGGCGGTGCCGATGTCGGTATGCTGTGCGCAGCAGGTAAGGTAAAAAAGGTTGTGTTTGCATTTGTCTCACTGGATTTTATCCCTCTGGAGCCTTACTTTCGTCAGGCTCGTCAGTCGGGCTCTATCGAGGTAATGGAGATTGACGAGGGTATGATGCTGTTAGGGCTGCGCGCAGCGAGCTGGGGAATTCCTTTTATTCCTACAGAGGTTGGCTTAGGTACAGACGTTATCACTCAAAACCCGGATATCAAAGTAATCGACAGCCCCTATGACGAAAAGGAGTGGGTCGCTATGCCGGCATTAAAGCTGGATGCTTCGTTGATCCATGCAGACAAGGCGGATATGCGCGGTGTATGTCAGATTGCTGGCCCCGACCATTACATGGACGACTGGTTTGCGCGCGCGGCGGCAAAGACTTTTGTGTCCTGTGACGAACTGGTTGAGTCCGAGTACTTTCACGATCCGGCGCAAGCGCGCATGGTGCACTGGGAGCGGTCCATGACCACCGGCGTGGTGCCGATAGCCGGTGGCGCTCACCCCACGTCGTGTAGTCCGCTTTACGGATTCGATGTCCCGCATTTTAAGGCGTACGCGGCGTCTGCTAAGGCAGAGGGTGGATTTAAAGACTATGCTCAGAAATACCTTGGCGCTACTGAACAGGAATACCAAAAAAATGTGGGTGGCCTTGATGCTATTCGCGCCATTGAATTGGCTACCTATTAATTGAACCAGGAGAGAGACGCAATGACAGCAGCAGCTGAATATACCCTGGCAGAACTTTGCATTGTCGCCGCTAGCAAGTCCTTCGCCGATGAAGGTGAGGTATTGGGCACCGGCATTGGTGTGGTACCCCGTCTGGCGGCGAGCCTTGCCATGAAGACCACCAACCCCGATTTAATGATGACTGACTCGGAAGCGTGGATGTTGAGTGAGCCAAACCCGATCGGCAGTCGTGCCGCGGACTTCGTCCCATCAACGGAGAGCTGGATGGGTTTTTCACGCATCTTCGACAACGTTTGGAGTCGTAAGCGGCATGCCATGCTCGGCCCGACCCAGATTGACAAGTTTGGTCAATCCAATACCTCGGCACTAGGCGGCAGCTATGATAAGCCGAAGACCATGATGCTGGGCGCCCGAGGCTTTCCGGGAAACTCAATTTCTCACCCCAACAGTTTTTTTGTACCGGCACACAATACCCGGGTATTTAAAGAAGGTGAGTGCGACTTTGTGTCGTCCATTGGCTATAACCCGGCGCGCCTTCCCAAGGGGCACAGTTTGGATGACATCGACATCCGGCTGGTGATTACGAACTTGTGTGTGATGGACTTTGGTGGTCCGGATCATCAGATCCGGCTAGTGTCATTGCACCCGGGCGTTACCGTAGAAGAAGTGCAGAAAAATACCGGTTATACACTTCACATTCCAGCAGATGTGCCAACGACTGAGGCGCCGACGCAGGAGCAACTGGATATTATTATCGCACTGGACCCACATAACCAGCGGGCGCACCAGATACTCGATAATCCCCCGGGAAACCGTTCCTGACACGAGGCAAAAGGCATGTTTGAAACGCGCTTAACCACACTTTTGGGCTGCCGCTATCCCATTGTTCAAACCGCGATGGGCTGGGTGGCGGATCCGAAATTGGTCGCAGGGAGTTGCAACGCGGGTGCGTTCGGTTTTCTCGCCGGGGCAACGATTCCCGCTGATGAAATGGAGCGAGATATTCTGCGAGTAAAGGAGCTCACCGACAAGCCTTTTGGTGTCAATTTTCATATGTATCAGCCTAATGCGTTAGATATTGTCGATATGGTGATTCGCCACGGCGTGCGAGCGGTCAGCTATTCTCGCTCCCCTGGCCCAGAGCTGATTCATAAACTGAAAGATGCAGGCGTGGTTTGTATGCCGACTGTGGGCCTGCCAAAGCATGCGATCAAGGCCGTAGAACTTGGCGCTGACGCCGTGACGGTGCAAGGTGGAGAAGGGGGTGGTCACACCGGCCCAATCCCGACCACGCTGCTGGTTCCACAGGTCGTTGATGCCGTTGCAGGTAAAGTACCTGTGGTGGGGGCGGGCGGATTCAAGGACGGTCGTGGCCTGTTGGCGGCGCTGTCATGGGGCGCAGATGGTATTGCAATGGGCACACGTTTTTTAATG
>PKDD01000148.1 GCA_002862465.1 Haliea sp. | reverse complement strand
TGTGAGCCTATGTGGCAATCCAAGCCAACTACTTGCACGTTGTCTAATTGTGCGGCCTGCTGGTATACCCGTAGCGCCTCTTCAATCGTTAGCCCAAACTTGTTTTCGCGCAAGCCGGTGGAAATATAGGGGTGCGTCTTCGCATCCACATCAGGATTCACTCTAATGGATACCGGCGCGATCTGACCGCGCTGACCAGCGATGGTGTCAAGTGTTTCTAACTCTGATGCTGATTCAAGATTGAAGCAGTGAATGCCCAACTCCAGCGCCCTCGCCATTTCTTCCGGCGTTTTGCTGACGCCAGAAAAGACGACATTGGCTGGATTGCCGCCGGCGGCGACTACGCGTTCTAACTCCCCACCTGAAACAATATCGAATCCTGCGCCGAGATTCGCTAGGACATTGAGTACGGCGAGGTTGGAATTGGCTTTTACTGCGTAGCATATCAGGTGCTTGGCACCTTCAAGCGCTCGTCGGTATTCCATGAAGGCATTTTCCAGCGCGGATCGGGAATAGATATAGCAAGGCGTACCGTGGATGGCGGCGATCTCGCTGACGGCAACATTTTCTGCGTACAGACTGCCCTCACGATAAGTAAAATACTTCATTGTGTTGCCTCGGCTTAGGACGCGCTGCTGTTTTGCTCTGTATCATCTGCTGGCGCGGCGGGCACTGCGGTTGGGGCTAGGGCCTCTTCAGACGGCATATATAGCGCGCCGGTCTGTCCACACCCGGCCAAGATGCCAAGGATGAATGCAATTAGCATGAAGATATGGGAATAAGGCATACGCTGCTCCGATTTATATTGTCGCAAATTATACCGCCTGCTAGTGAGTGGCGCGAATAGCCCTACTATTGAATTGTGCACACTTTGGCGAAACACGTGCTGTGATAACCCACTCAGAATTCTATATTTCCACAACAAGCACCTTGGAACTCCTGCAGGAGGTTTCAGAACAGATGGGTGTCGATCTTGATGGTCGGTATAAAAGCATAAACGAAAACCGCTCGCTTTTCTGGTCTTCCTACGCGGCGATTTCGACAGCTAGGCAAAAACGCTTTTAGTGTTCCGTCTCAATATTCATATAATTCAGTCGAACTCATGATTTTTTTGTTAAAAAACTACGGACGACGACGCAGGGCATGGAATTTCCTGCACAGGAGCTTTCTACTATCTGTAGAAAATATACTTATCCGTTACGCACCCACTTTTCTCCATCCTTTACAAAGACGCTTCCCCCATTCATAACTCTTTTGACTGGCGTCCCCTCTTTATACCACCACTGTTCAAACACGGTTTGCTTACCATTTTTATAGCGCCATATCGTTTCCTCCGTTTTCCAGCCATGCGGGTCGAAGAGTTCCCTGCTGATGATACCTTCATCGGTAAAATAGTCCCGTTTGGTCAGCGCTCCGGACTTGTAGTACTGCTTGCGCCGAGCAATGCCCTCATGATCCAAGTCGTCGCGTCGTATAAGTACGCCTTTGCTGTAGGCCTCTAGAGCGATGATGCCATCTTGCAGGTGTACAGTCTCACGCATGGCGGTTGGTGCCGTGAGAGCCTTCTCCGCGGTAACGGTGTTCCCTGCAACTTTCCAAACATCGTGGGTCCAAGAAAAGTCCTCTGGTTGATCTTCCAAAATCGCTAGCTCCGTGGCCTTGCTAATCTTCAGTGGCAGGCTGGGCTTTCCCTCCAGTCCGCTCCATTCAATGGCGATGGCGGTGTAGGTTCCCTCGCCAGATAACATAATCGTGGTGCCGGGACGAAGGGCGTCTTCTGCAAGTGGCTTGCCATCTTTGAAGATACGGTAACCGAATGTCTCCCAGTGATTTTCGCCAGGAATGAGCTGTACTTCGCCGCCTTGAGGGCGGAAGTGAGGTGCGTCTGGTTGACGTATGATAGCAACATAAACATCCGTTTGGCGCTGCCAGAGGAGTGGGCCATTCTTCTCGTCAAACGCTTTAGTCATATAGCGCGGCAATTTGGCTCGGTCTCGTTTGTGCATTGTCAATAGCCGAGCATCGAGGCTAGTGAGCATGCCGCCTGCTTTTATGGGCAGAGTCTTAGTCTCATATTTTCCTCGCGTTAGACCTACAAAGCTCGTCTCCGTTTTGCTTTGATAGCCGATGACTTCGCGATGGTAGGTGATGTCACCGGAGTCTGGAAAACCGTCCGTAGACGTTACTTCTAACCTGCCACTCTCTGTTCTTGAGGCCGTTACGGTTACATAAGCGACTGGCCCTTCTTCCATATCATAGTTACTGGCGAAACAGACTTTAGTCCCGTCTGGGCTCCCTTTGTGGTCTGGATCATAAGCATCAGAAGCATCGTCGACGTCGTCTGGAAAGCAGATTTGCGACCTGGCATTGCTGAAACTCCAACTGCCACCTGATCGAAGGTCGGCGACGCGTCCGTCAGTGCAAGCCCACCTCCCGCTAAATCCGCAGGGGCTCGCATCACTCAAGTGGCAATTCGCCAGCCTGTGCAGATTGCTAGGGAAAGGCTCATCCCATTTGCGGCCAGCGGCCTGTTGATTTCCTACAAGGTGATACTCGCCGTTGCCAAGCCAGCTTTGATGACCGGCCTGAACCCGCGCAGTCGCGGTACGCATATTCTCGCCATCAAGATCAGACCACGTGCGGCTAGGGCTAAAAGGCGGCCCCTTTTCGCCTACCTTGTTTCTCATCATGAGGACAGGGTGGTTACGGCTGGGTAGGGGGCGCTTTCCTGTGCCGTTGCCTAATATTTCCGGTACGGAGTTCTCCTTGATGGCAATGCGTACGGCGATATGTTCAGGGTCTTGCCCGCGAAAACGTTGATTGCCATACAACCAGGTATCCTGCGAATCGGTCTCACCGAGAAACTCAATACCGTGTCCTATCGTAACTGTTCTTCCGGCTTCCACATCCAGCCATTGGTTTGCAATACCTTTTTTATAGGGCTCTCCTCTGCCAGTATATTGGGAATAGAACAGCCAGTTATGGCGATTAGCCCACCGTGGATAGATACCTAGTCCAACAAGTGTGTCTTCGTCTTTGTGGAGGTCATAGAGATGTATCTCTGCCTTGCTTTTCGCCGTGCCGCCGGCCCAACGGTTAATGCTTATGTAACGACCGTCTGGGCTCCAGCACTGCGTATTATGATAATTCGCGTAATCACGTATTGTCGGATCATGCGTCAAGCGCCATAGGGTGGCATCAGAACTGCTAGGGTCAGGATCCTTAAAGACCGCTTTTTCCGCTATAGCATGTCCACTTAAACACCCAATAGTCAGTAAAATCGCTAAACACAAAATCACGCCGTCGATAGTGCGGGACATAACATTGTTTCCTCGTTCATTATGACAGCGTTCGAAAAGGCACGTCGATAGCGCCACTGTATGCCGCAGCATAACCAAAACGCCAACAACGGCAGTGCTTCTAGCAGCATGCTTGCTCCCCTTACGCGATGCTCCCATATAAACAAGGTGCGCCTAGGGAGCGAAGCTACTTTCCAGTAATCTTTGCTTTGCGCTGGTTAGATGGTCGTCAAGGAAAACCCAAATATCAACTATGCACTATACCAGCCAGTCGCTGCTGTTGCCGCAGTCACCCCAGTCACTTTGCCTTTCCTTTAAATGCCCCTTCCTTGTGAAGCTTTAGAAAGTAACGCAACCCTTTGATGATGCCTTTTTCTTTACAATGAAATCTTAGAGCGTTGGCGCCATCATAAAGCTTGAGCAGTAGTAGTCGACCTGAGCCTAATTTTTTCGCTTTAATTGTTGAGTCATTGAAGTATCCCATAGCGCTTCCTGTTGCGCAGCAAATGCTTTCAATAGACTCTATTTCGCTTCGCGTTAAATTTTCTTTGTATTTATTCCTGTTGGTTGCGATTAACCCAATATGCCCCTTTGCAGATCCAAGGTTTTCGGTGGCATGATTAAGAATGGACAAGTCCTTTTCGAAGTCACAACCAATAAAAAAACAGATTTTTTCGATTATATTATCCGGATCGTTCAATAAATCCTCATAGTGTATCTCTAAATAGTTATCAGGGTATTTTTGACGGTACTCGAGAGCAACGTCCATCGCAGTAGACCATCTATGGGCAGCGCGTCTAACGCTCATTCCCCATGCCTGACGCACAGAAGCGCTATAATCACGCGGGTCTCTAATGATGTGCACCATTTTTATGTCGGGCCATATTTTTTTCAGCATATCTAAATGTAGAATGTATCCTGGTGTTTTATCGCCAAAACGGGCGCTCGCCTCATCTTTTACGCCGTAATAGCGGAGAATACACTCAAAAAATATCGCCCAGCTAAGTTCGGAAGCTACATTCTGAAAATGAACTTCTTCGATACGCGGTTTCTTCTGCACCAAAAAAAATTTTGTTGAATGAAAACGATGAAGTAGCGCCTGAAAATTTTCCGCCTCACTGAAGTCATACTCCAAACCATACGTGCGAATAAATTCGGGAATAAATTGTGTTTCTGAGTCCGGTATAGAAATCTTCGAGTGATTGTTAAGTATATCTCTAAGTAACTTAGTGCCGCTGCGGGGCATTCCGCTGATAAAGATAGGTTTTGTCATAATGTTTGCCAGCTAATATCAATTAGACGAGATCAGGTTATAAAATACTATCGATGACATTTTTGGCCCGTATTGACCAACTGTATTTTGTTTTTATGTCTTGATACGCGCTGCCGGATATTGACAGGCGCAATTCTTGATCTGCAATCAGTCGATTTATTGTGGTTACCCAAGCCTCATTATCAGCAGGTTCGCACAATAACGCGTTCCTCTCGTGCTCTAAAACTTCGCGTAAAACTGGAATATCAGAGCAAATAATTGCTTTACCTGCGGCCATGTATTCAAAGATTTTGAGAGGTGACATCCATTTGCTGGTATCAAGCCCGCTGGTAACCATCACAGTTTCCTGATACGGGGCTAAAAGAATATCCATGTCCATGCTGATTTCTGCTGCTTTTTGAGGAGAAACAAAGCCATGGAATTTAAGATTTTCAATAGTGCAGGATTTGTTTTCCCAATACTCAACGTCATCTGGATTCCCGCCGACTACGTGAAATGTTGCATCAGGAATAGACCGCGCAGCTTCTATAATAACTTCGATGCCCCTCCCTTTGTAAAGGTGGCCAACATACCCAATTGATACGTTTTTTTTATCAAAACTAGCTGTAATATTTTCTGCTATGTCGGATCCATCATGGGCCACCAGAACCCGAGAAGCCTCTATTGAATGCGCTTCTATCAGCAATTTTTTCAATGCGTCTGAAATAACGACAAGCATTTTGACTTTGTCTGAGCGCAAAACAAAACGTAACAACCACTTATCTAGATACTTGAACTCGGTGAGCGGTGTGTGAGTCTCGAAAATCGTGTTATTGCGAAGCAGACAGCCGAAAAATGCTATTTCCATAGAGCGCGTGTAGAAAATATCGGTGCCGCTAAACTTGGCCTTGAATGCAGAAATAAGGCCGTGGATGTAGACGCCGATTTTGGGTAGCCACAACGTTTTTTCAATGCCGAAGTTACGGGCTACCCCATAGAACGCATAAACATTATCAATACCTTTTAGCCGGCCTTTCCTGCGCGGCGGCACAATTAATGTGGTTTGATGGCCATTGGCAGCTAATGCCTGGCACATTTTCATCACATGCACGCTATTGGCAAATCGTGAAGGTATTATTGATCTTGCCGAGTACATTACTTTTAGCGTGCTGTTATCTTTTCTCATAAGTAGAGCTTTTTTTTCTGGCAGTGAGTCGCTGGAGGCGGGTAGAAATTTGTCTGATATTTTCCAGCACCGAACAAAGAGGCGTATAGTGAGTCGCAACGCCGGCGGCAGACCTTACCTTGACGCTTGCCTTAGGCAGCATGTTCTCATAATAAATAGGGTCGTCCATTTTTTTGCCTCGGCTCAGTGCAATCTTTTTGTCTGTTCGGCGGCGTTTGCAGTGGCAGCCGGTGGACGTGGAGCCCCTTCTGAAGGCGTATATAGCGCCCTCGTTTGTGCGCATCCGCCGAGGGCGCTAATGCTAAGTGCCATTAATATGGCGATATGGGAATAAGGCATAGGATTCTCTAGAGTGTAAAGGAGCAAATTATACCGCTCGCTGGTAAGAGGCGCTAACAGCCCTTATCATTGAATTGTGCACACTTTGGCGGAATAAGTCCTGTGATAACTGAATCAGAATTTAATGAATTGATAGAATACACCTTTGACGCGCTGGAGGAGGCCCTGGATCAGGTCGATGCGGATATCGACTATCAGGTGGCTGGCAATGTGCTAAGCGTCGAATTCGACAACGCAACAAAACTGGTTTTTAGTCGCCAGCCGCCAACGCGACAGCTATGGCTAGCAACTCGCTCTGGGGGATTTCACTTTGCTTACGATGAAGTCGTGGGCGATTGGCGAGGAACACGGGATGGGCAGATGTTTCGCCCTTTTGTCGTAGAGCAGATGCAGGTTCAGGGAGGTGTCACGTTTGAATGGCTTTGATTTTTTTGCCCAGAGGGTGTCCATGCACCGAACACAGAGACTCATAGTATTGCTGGCCACCCTTGGTGTGTTGCCAGTGTCGGCGAGCGAGCCGTTGTATGTTAAAAATCTGAGTCCGGTGGCGGGTTTAATTGGCCTTCCCTCGCAACGAGACGCACAGACTACGGCGAATGGTCAGGTGGCCGCGGCTCTTTACAGCAGCGTTGCTAATAATTATGTCAACGAAAGCAGTGACACTGAATTTTTGAACCTAGATGGTGAGACTCTGCGGTTTGCCCTTGAATTACGTTATGGGTTAACAAAAAACTGGGGTATACAGTTAGAGATTCCCTGGCTAGAACAGAGTGGCGGAGAGTTAGACGGCGTGATCGATGACTGGCATGATTTTTGGGGAATGTCTGATGGTGGCCGATCGGATGTGCCTAGAGATATCTTGGATTATCAGTATACAAGCCCAGCAGGTGGCTTTTCTTTGCAGGATGACACCTCTGGCATTGGCGATATTAGCGTGTCCTTGCATCATGTTTTTTATCAGGATGCGAGTTCTGCGGTCAGTCTGGCCTTGGGCTACAAGTTTGGTACTGGCGACGAAGACGATTTTTTAGGTAGTGGCGCAGATGACGCTTTTATTGCACTGCGTTTCTCCGGCGCTCAAATGTCGAACCTGCCATTAACTTGGCATGGGCAGGCAGGCTATTTACGTGCAGGTGATAGTGGCTTGTTTGACGGTTTTCAGGAGCAGAATCTCTGGTTTGCAGGGGTCGCGTTAGACTGGCAGCTTGCGCAGCGTTGGTCCCTCATTGCCCAACTGGACGGCCATGCCGCGCCTCTCGATAGCAGCCTGACCGGCGTGGGTGAGGACGCGGTATTGGCAACTTTGGGTGCGCGCTGGTATTTCGCGCCGCATTGGTCGATGGATTTTAATTTTGTTGAGGATATTCGTGTTGAAACGGCACCGGATGTGACGTTTCAGGCAAGCCTGCGCTACAGTCCTGAGCCCTGAGCAGCCCCGCCAGTAGCCGGCTAGCCGC
The DNA here is from genome assembly GCA_002862465.1 of Haliea sp. Lineage (GTDB taxonomy): Bacteria > Pseudomonadota > Gammaproteobacteria > Pseudomonadales > Halieaceae > Marimicrobium. The sequence goes on along the minus strand of PKDD01000148.1, from coordinate 14,450 downwards.
GTTAATTAAAGGGTCTGTCGTGTCTGTACTCTAGATCGGGCTCGCAGTGCTGCCTCTGCCACCTGATCTGACGCAGTGCCGCCTAGATGATTCCTCGCTGTCACTGATCCCTCCAGAGTGAGGACGTCGAACACATCCTCGCGGATATCGGGACAGAATTGCTGCAGTGTCGCAAGCGGCATTTCTGATAAGTCTTTCCCGCATTTAATACCGTGAGCTACGGCTTTACCAACCACGTCATGTGCGTCACGAAAAGGCAGTCCTAGACGCACTAAATAGTCAGCTAAATCTGTAGCGGTGGAGAATCCGCGCTGCGCAGCTTCCCGCATTATCTCGGCCTTTGGCTTGATTGCTGGCACCATGTCTGCATAGGCTCTTAGTGAATCAAACACCGTATCGATTGTGTCGAACAGAGGCTCTTTATCTTCCTGATTATCTTTGTTGTAAGCCAATGGCTGACCCTTCATCAGTGTTAGCAGGGCAACGAGGTGGCCGTTAACACGCCCTACTTTGCCGCGCACCAACTCCGGCACATCTGGATTCTTTTTTTGCGGCATGATGGAAGAGCCGGTGCAAAAACGGTCGGGCAGTTCAATGAAATTAAACTGGGCGGAACTCCACATTATCACTTCTTCAGACATACGCGAGAGGTGCGTCATTAGGAGAGCAGCGAAAGCACAAAATTCTATCGCGAAATCGCGATCCGATACCGAGTCCAAAGAGTTTTCGGTTGGCCTGTCAAAGCCCAGAGATGCGGCCGTATGTGCTCGATCTATAGGGTAAGTGGTGCCGGCGAGAGCTGCCGCGCCCAGGGGCGACTGATTAAGTCGACCACGACAGTCAATCAGGCGACCATAGTCGCGCTCCAGCATCTCATTCCAAGCCAAGAGGTGATGGCCGAACACAACGGGCTGAGCGGTCTGCAAATGAGTAAAGCCCGGCATAATAGTGTTGGTATGGTCTTCTGCGAGATCAATTATGCCCTGTTGCAGGCGAGTGAGTTCGCTGGCTATGCTATCAATGGCCGCTCGCAAATAAAGACGGATGTCAGTGGCAACCTGATCGTTACGGGAGCGGGCAGTGTGCAGCTTTTTGCCGGCCACGCCAATTAGGGCGGTTAGGCGGGCTTCTATATTCATATGCACGTCTTCTAGCTCGACTGACCACGGAAAGCTGCCCGCGTCAATTTCCATCTTTATCTGGGCCAGCCCATCCTCAATCTTTTCAAGTTCTGCGGGGGTCAGTATATCCACTGAGCGCAACATTTGAGCATGTGCCAGCGAGCCTTGAATATCTTGGGCGGCCATGCGCAGGTCGAAGCTTACTGAGGCAGTGAAACGCTGTACAAAGGCGTCTGTCGCTTCACTGAAGCGGCCGCCCCACAGTTTGCTGGTGTCTTTTTCTTTGCTCATAGTTCTCGAAATTCCATAGTCGCGTGATGCTCTCAATGCATTTTCGCTTTATTCAATCTGGGCAGTATAACAGCTACACGCTTATGTCGGTCGAGGTTTTGACCATCTTCATCATAGTAGGACGATGGATTCTAATTGTGGTATCGCCATATCGCCATATCGCCATTTCGCTGGGTGTCGCTGACTTGCTGCCTGACTGTTATCATGCGGAGTGTGGATTTATAGGATGCCGAGCATGTCGCGTAAATTGATCATCGCTACCCGGGAGAGCCCGCTTGCCCTTTGGCAGGCAGAATTTGTCCGGTCGGCCCTGACTCAGGTATATCCTGATGTGGATGTGCAATTGCTCGGCCTAACCTCGCGCGGTGATAAGTTGCTCGATATTCCACTGGCGAAGGTGGGTGGCAAGGGCTTGTTTGTAAAAGAGTTGGAAGAAGCGCTTTTGGATGGCCGCGCGGATATTGCGGTGCACTCTATGAAAGACGTTCCTATGGCGTTTCCGACAGGGTTGAGCTTGGGGGTTATCTGTGCTCGTGAAGACCCTTCTGATGCCTTTGTTAGCAACCAATATCGCTTGCTGGAGGAGTTGCCGGCTGGGAGCGTCGTGGGAACCTCCAGCTTACGGCGTGAGTGCCAGTTGCGGTCTAGACGTCCTGATCTCAAGATCAAGTTTTTGCGTGGTAATGTCAATACCCGACTGCGCAAGCTTGACGAGGGAGAGTATGACGCCATTATTTTGGCCAGTGCTGGACTGATACGTTTGGGCTTTGCCGGGCGTATTGCACAGCACATGGATATTTGCGACTCGCTGCCGGCCGGTGGTCAGGGCGCTGTGGGAATAGAATTACGCAGTGACGATAGTGGCGTTTTATCACTGCTGCAGGTTGTCCACCACGAGGCTACCGCTAGGCGTGTGACGGCCGAACGAGCAATGAATAAAAGACTTGGGGGCGGATGTCAGGTGCCCATAGGTTGCTTTGCTGACTATGTCGATGACGGCGAGAAACTGTTGTTGCGAGGACTCGTTGGTAACCCTGACGGCTCGCAAATCTTGCGCGCAGAAGCTATAGCGCCTGCGGCTAAGGCTGAGCAGCTTGGTATTTCTGTAGCAGAAGACCTTTTATCGCAAGGAGCCGCGGCTATTTTAGCGGACGTGTATGGTGGATGAGAGTGCTTTTGTATCGCGCCGGATACTGGTGACGCGCCCGGCGGGTGATGCGTCGGATCTGCTGTGCGCGGCACTCAAAAGCGATGGCTACGAGGTTTTCAGTCAGCCGCTCTTGGTGTTGCAGGGACTGCCGCAGCTTACTGTTGCGCAGTGCCAAATGGTGTTGCATCTGGACCGGTATCAGCATGTTATTTTTATCAGTTCCAATGCAGTGAATTTTGGCATGGCTCTGATTGAAGACCATTGGTCCAAACTGCCGATAGATCTCAACTGGTATGCTATTGGTGCCGCGACGGCTGCTAAACTTGGGCGCTTCGGGGTTTTTGCGTTTACGCCCGGTAGTGTCATGACCAGTGAGGGCTTGCTGTCGCTTCCATTGTTGCAGAATGTCCGTGATCAGCGTGTGCTCATTGTAAAAGGGCAGGGTGGCCGGGATACGTTGGCACAGGAATTGACGCGCCGAGGGGCTCTCGTCGATGAGCTATGTTGCTACTCGCGCGGCCTTCCGCAGATGCCAGCAGGCGAGTTGGCTGCAAATTTGAGCCAGTGGTGTATTGACGTGATCATGATCACCAGCGGCGAGGGGTTATCTAATCTGCAGGTCTTGCTTACCCCGGCAGAAACTACTAAGTTAAGGCGCATATCTTTGATTGTTCCATCGCAGCGGGTTGCCAATATGGCGCAAAGTGCTGGTTTCGATCAGGTTGTGACGGCTGAAAATGCATCAGATTTGGCGATGCTGCGGGCCCTGAAAGAGTGGCGACGCGGCACTGGAGGATGATAATTGCGCGATCAGGAAAGCAATAATAATGAACCCTCTGATGAGGGGTTAGAGGTCGCGACAGCGGCCGAAAAAAAACCGGTTATTTCTGGTTCCTCGACAGCGCCTGATGCCAGTATGTCAGTTACCTCGGCTCGCAAAGGGGCCTCCTGGGTTAGCTGGTCGGCATTATTTTTGGTAATTGTGTTAGCGCTCGGCGTGGCCTGGGTGGTACGCGAAGGACAAACAAAGGGGCTTGCGCTAACGACGCGTATGGCAAAGCTTGAAGCGTCATTCCAAGGCAAACAGAGTAGCCAGAAAGCGCTGGAAGACCAATTGCGAACTGGGCTTGCGACCCTCGATACCAAAGAAAGCGGTGAATTATCTCGACTGAATCAAAGTGTAGACGCTGTAAAGAAACAATTAGCAAAGCAGCAGGCGGCTTTGGCACAGTTCACTATCAGCGATCGCGATAATTGGCTGCTTGCAGAAACCCGCCATTTGTTGCGTCTAGCTAACCAGCGGTTAGTGATGGCCGCGGATCCTGTTGCTGCTGAGGCATTGTTGAAAAGTGCCGATGCTGTTTTACGTGGAATTGACGATCCCAGTCTTCATGTTGTGCGCGCTACTATTGCTAAAGAGATTGCGGCATTACGCGCCCTACCGAAGGTGGACTTAGAAGGGATTTATCTTCGTCTGGCGGCATTGATTGAGCAGGCCGACAAACTAGTCATCTTTCAGTTGCCTAAACCGGTAGAAAGCCCGCAGCCAGCGCCGGTGAGTGATTGGGAAGGCCGTCTATATCAAGGTTATAAAGCGGCCTTGGGTAAGCTTTCCGACTACGTCATTATTCGTCGGCGGGATGTCCCTATGCAGACTCTGATGGATCCACAGTGGGAGGGCCTGGTCCGGCAAAACCTACGCATGTTATTAGAGCAGGCGCAGATAGCGCTGCTGTCAGATAATCAGGTGGTCTACGTCGCGAGCCTCAAATCAGCCCAGCAAGGCGTGGCGCAGTTTCAGGCCTCAGATGAAGTCGGTGCCAAAGCGATCTCTAGCGAGATTAGTCGGCTGCAGAGGCTCACTATTGGGGTTGCGCAGCCTGACATCTCAAGGTCACTGCAGGCTTTGAATGATGCTATTGAGAAGCGCGTACAATCTGAAGGCGGCCAGTAGGCATGCGTAAATTATTCATCATTTCTCTGGTCGCACTGTTGCTGGGTGCAGGTATCGTCGCTCTTATTGAAGCCGATCCAGGCTATGTGCTGGTGTCGCTTGGTAGCTACACACTGGAGGCCAGTTTATGGGTGGGCTTATTATTATTTGCGCTTCTGCTCTTTACGATTTATTTGCTGGTTCGTGTGACGTATCGGGTTATTGGCGGCCAGCGGTCGCTGTTCTCTTGGCTGGGAACCCGCAAAGCAAATAAGGCTCTGCGGCTCAGCACTGGCGGATTAATCAGTTTTACTGAGGGTAATTGGGCCGAAGCGCGGCGTCAGTTATTAAGTGGCGTGCAAAACAACGACGCACCTTTGGTGAATTATTTATTAGCTGCTCAGTCCAGCGTAAAATTACAGGATACTGGCAAAGTGGCTGATTATCTGCATGCGGCGGGTGAAGCAGAGCCCGCCGCCGCGGTGGCCATTCAAATGATGCAGGCGGAGATGAAGCTGCAGGCCTCAGAATATAATCAGGCCCTTGCATTACTGATTCAGGCAAAAAGTAATGTCACCCGTTATCCGTATGTACTTTGCCTGTTGAGCCGAGCTTACCAAGGGTTGAATGATTGGGATATGTTGCTGGAACTTTTGCCTCAGCTGCGTAAGCATAAGCAGCTGTCGAGCGAGATGTATGGGCGGCTCGAAAAGCAGGTGCATCAGAACAGACTGAGTCTGTTTAATGGAGATTTGAATCGGTTGCATACAAATTGGAAAACAGTGCCAAAGCACCTGCAGAGTGATGTCGACATTATCCAGATCTATACACATAACCTAATCGAATGCCAAGACTATGGCTTGGCTGAGAGGGTGATCTTGCGTGCTCTAAAGCAAGCATGGCACCCCGTGTTAGTGCGCGAGTATGGTTGCTTAAAGGGCCAGAATGTCAGTCGTCAGTTGTCTCAGGCTGAAAAGTGGTTAAAAGCTCACCCAGATGACCCTGAGTTGTTGCTGTGCTTGGGCCGCTTGTCGGCGCGGGCTCAAGCTTGGAGCAAGTCACAGCAGTATTTCGAGAGCAGCTACCGGGTTGAACCTAGCGCGGAGATTTGTGCCGAGTTGGGCCGTCTATTGACAAGCTTTGGTGAAGCTGACGCCGCCAATGGCTACTTTCGCGAAGGTCTACTGCTAAGTGAGGATGATTTGCCAGATTTGGCTCTGCCGCTCCAAATCGCCACAGACGACTAACTTCTGAGGTGATAACACGGATTATTGTGTTTCATCGGATTGACGACAAGGAGTCGACGGCCCACTAGAGCTTGATGCCAAGCTCATCCCACAATTCGTCAATCCGCTGTTTTACTCCCTCGCTCATCGCTATAGGGTGGCCCCATTCACGTTGGGTTTCGCCTGCCCATTTATTAGTCGCATCAAAGCCCACCTTGGAGCCGAGTCCAGATACTGGCGAGGCAAAGTCTAGGTAGTCAATTGGCGTGTTCTCAATGAAGACCGAATCTCGCTGCGGGTCCATACGCGTGGTCATTGCCCAGATGACATCTTTCCAATCTCTGGCGTTCACATCCTCGTCGGTGACGATGACGAACTTGGTATACATAAATTGGCGCAGGAAAGACCATATACCCAACATTATGCGTTTGGCGTGTCCTGGGTACTCTTTACGTATGGTGACCACCGCTAGGCGATAGGAGCAGCCTTCTGGCGGCAAGTAAAAGTCAACAATCTCTGGAAACTGCTTTTGCAGTATGGGAATGAACACCTCATTCAACGCCATGCCCAATATCGCGGGTTCGTCGGGTGGGCGCCCGGTATGGGTGCTGTGGTAAATCGGTGATTCTCGATGTGTAATAGCCTCTACAGTGAATACAGGGAAACGCTCGACTTCATTGTAGTAACCTGTATGGTCGCCAAAGGGGCCTTCGTCAGCCATTTCGTCCGGTGCGATATAGCCTTCCAATATATATTCTGCCGAGGCGGGCAGCTGCAGACCGTGTTCGCGGCATAATGGGGTCAAACATTCAGCGACCTCAGTCTTACTTCCGCGCAGCAGACCCGCAAAGGCGTATTCTGAGAGGGTGTCAGGAACAGGGGTGACTGCCGCTAGAGTCGTGGCTGGGTCAGCACCCAGTGCAACAGCCACCGGATAGCGTTGCCCCGGGTATTTTTTTTGCCATTCCCTAAAATCTAGTGCGCCGCCACGATGCGACAGCCAGCGCATGATAAGTTTATTGCCGGCTAGCAGTTGCAGACGATAAATCCCGAGATTCTGGCGCTCTTTGTCGGGTCCGCGGGTAATCACCAGTGGCCACGTAATCAATGGTGCTGCATCACCCGGCCAACAGGTCTGAATGGGCATCTTATAAAGATCGACATCTGCGCCCACGCTTACGTGATATTGGCAAAGGGGATTCCGCACAACCTTGGGTGCCATGTGCAAAACCCGCTTTAGTAGTGGCGCTTTGTCCCATAGATCACGCATGCCCTTGGGCGGGTCTGGCTGGCGCAGATACGCTAGCAGTTCTCCAATTTCGCGGAGGGCGGTAAGGTCTTTTGCGCCCATACCCAAGGCGACACGCTGTTCAGTACCAAACAGATTAGCGAGCACCGGTGTGTTGAAACCTTTCGGGTTTTCGAACAAGAGGGCTGGGCCGCCGGCTTGCAGAGTGCGATCAGCGATCTCGGTTATTTCGAGGTTTGGGTCGACCTCTGTTTGAATCCGCACTAACTCCCCGCGCTGTTCTAACGCGGCAATAAAATCCCTCAGATCGGCATATTTCACAAGGCTTTGTCTATTCGTTCACAGTTAGTGCAGGACATTACACGTTGTGTCATTGCGAGGCAATGCGTCCAGCCCGCTGGTTTCTATTAAGATATTGATGTCCTAGCACAAGTTTCGCTGTTGCGTATTATTCGATAAGGATTTGAAGTTACTTGCGCTTCATAGATTTGAAGAACTCTTCATTCGTCTTAGTTTCCTTGAGCTTATCAGTCAAGAACTCTATCGCGGCGAGATCCTCCATGCCGTGTAGCAGTTTGCGCAGAATCCACATGCGCTGTAATTCATCATCCGCGGTAAGCAGTTCTTCCCGACGCGTGCCGGAGCGACGAATATTTATAGCGGGGTATACGCGCTTTTCAGAGATCTTGCGATCAAGGTGCAACTCAAGGTTGCCAGTGCCTTTAAATTCCTCGTAGATCACCTCGTCCATCTTGGAGCCAGTGTCAACCAGTGCCGTTGCAATAATCGAGAGGCTGCCGCCCTCCTCGATATTACGCGCGGCACCAAAAAAGCGTTTTGGGCGTTCCAGAGCATGAGCGTCAACACCGCCGGTCAATACTTTCCCAGAACTAGGAATGACCGTATTGTAGGCCCGGGCTAACCGAGTAATGGAATCCAGCAAAATCACAACGTCTTTTTTGTGCTCGACTAGACGCTTGGCCTTCTCGATCACCATATCGGCAACCTGAACGTGGCGCGACGGCGGTTCGTCAAAAGTCGAGGCGACCACTTCGGCGCCGCGAATACCCACTGAGCGTTGCATTTCAGTTACTTCTTCCGGACGTTCATCGATTAACAGCACGATGATGTAGCACTCGGGGTTGTTGGTGATTATCGCTTGGGCGATGCTTTGCATCATGATGGTTTTGCCCGCTTTAGGCGGTGCGACCAGCAACCCTCTCTGACCTTTGCCGATTGGCGCAACGAGATCAATGATTCGGCCCGTTAGGTCCTCAGTGCTTCCGTTACCTGTTTCTAGGGTTAGGCGTTGGTCAGGGAAGAGTGGCGTGAGATTTTCAAATAGGGCTTTGTGTTTGGAGTTTTCAGGCTTGTCGAGATTGACCTCGTCTACCTTTAATAAGGCAAAGTAGCGTTCGCTGTCCTTGGGCGGACGAATTTTGCCTGAGATGGTGTCACCCGTTCGCAGATTAAAACGGCGAATCTGGCTAGGTGAAACGTATATATCATCGGGGCCAGCTAAGTAGGAGCTGTCGGCGGAACGGAGGAAGCCAAAGCCATCCTGTAAAATTTCCAGTACGCCATCACCGTAGATGTCTTCACCGCTTTTCGCGTGACGTTTCAATACGGCAAAAATGATATCTTGTTTGCGCGATCGGGCCATATTGTCTAGGCCCATCTCCTTCGCGATATCAATAATGTTTTGGGTGGATTTTGCTTTTAAGTCAGTCAGATTCATAAGAGAAGTAAAGTACGTGTGTGGTTAGATAGAAGTATGGAGTGCGAATGAAGGCTTGCTGGAGATACCAACGAAAGCCGCTTTTATTTGAGTTACAGGTTTATGTCATGGGCACAAGGATATGTACCGAATGCAACGTTAGCACGGCCCGTTAGGGCCGTCTACTGCTTTTTTTTATTAATAAAGCTAGTGATTACGCGAGCTGGACGTTTTTGTGGGACTGTTTTCCGTCTTTTTAGATTACTTCCTCGATGAAATCTTTCAATTGTGTCTTGGATAATGCACCCACCTTAGTAGCTTCTGCGTTGCCATTCTTGAACATGATTAACGTCGGGATGCCGCGAATGCCAAATTTTTGTGGAATGTCCGGATTAGCGTCTACGTCGACTTTACATATCTTCAACTTATTGCCGTAATCAGCGGCAAGTTCATCGAGCACTGGCGCGATCATTTTACAGGGGCCGCACCATTCTGCCCAGAAATCCACTAATACGGGAACGTCGGAATGTAATACTTCCGCATCGAAAGTGGCATCGCTGATGTGTACGATTTGATCGCTCATGCTATTCTCCGGATAATTAAATGTGGTAATGGTCACGTGGGTTTAAAACGGGGGTAATGATACCACTGCATTGTTGGCGCACAACTGTCAGGCTAGAGTTTTTTGGTAATGCCTCGTCTGCTAGTACTTTTAAGCGAATTTAGCTCGATTTCCCTCCTTTTGTGGGCTGCGCCTTTAGGTTGGCAGCAACCTGCGTATTTATTATTCTGCGGTGCCTCAAGGCGATTTTAGTTCTGATGTCCGCTAGAAACTAAAATAAACGTAAACCTCGCCGTGGTAAGATCATCAAACGTAGTTGTCTGATCTTTGGAGATTTAGGCATACTTGAGCTAATTAAATTCAGGTCTTCAATGTGCGCAACCGAAAGATTTTAGTAATAATCGTTATGGGATTTGCCTTCAGCGCTTGGTGGTTTTTCGATCTGGGTAGTTACCTGCAACTCGAAAATCTGCAAAAAGGTATCAGTGGTCTGCGCGCGTGGTGCGAAACTAATTCATTGCTAGCAGGCGTGCTGTTTTTTGCCGGCTATATTGTGGTTACGGCGCTCTCTCTGCCGGGTTCAGCGGTGATGACCTTAGCGGGCGGTGCTATTTTCGGCTTCTGGTATGCGATGCTGTTGGTTTCATTTGCTAGCACTATCGGGGCGACCTTGGCTTTTCTGGTGTCGCGACTGCTGTTGAGGGACTGGGTGCAACAGCGTTTTAGTCGGCACTTGGCAGCATTAAATACCGGTTTTGAGAGAGATGGCGCCTTTTACTTATTTTCGCTTAGATTGGTCCCGCTTTTCCCGTTTTTTGTGATTAATTTATTGATGGGCTTGCTGCCAATTCGCACTTGGCCTTTTTATTGGGTGTCGCAGTTAGGCATGCTGCCGGCAACGGTGTTGTTCGTTAATGCGGGCACACAATTGGGAGAGTTAGACTCGCTTTCCGGAATAATTTCTTTGCCATTACTTGGTTCCTTTGTTTTGCTGGCGATCTTTCCTTTTATTGCCAGATGGTTAGTTGCGGTTCTGAAGTCTCGCCTGATTCTCGCGCGCTACACAAAACCCAAAAAGTTTGATAACAACCTAATTGTGGTCGGCGCTGGGTCGGGAGGACTCGTTGCCGCGCTTATTGCAGCGACAGTGAAAGCAGAGGTTACCCTGATTGAGCGGCACCAGATGGGCGGTGATTGCTTGAACACTGGGTGCGTCCCAAGCAAAGCCCTGATTCGCTCTGCCCGCATTACTCAGTATGCGCGGCGCGCAGAAGAGTTTGGCTTAGCTCCGATGTCGTTAGAGGTAGATTTTCCTAGGGTTATGCAGCGGGTGCAGGATGTTATTAAGACGATTGAACCGCATGATTCGGTAGAACGATTCACTGAGTTGGGTGTGAACTGTGTCCAAGGAGATGCAAAAATTCTGTCCCCGTGGGAGGTGCTGGTAAATGGAGAGACACTGACCACAAGAAACATTGTGATCGCCACTGGCGCGCGTCCAAGGGTGCCTGATGTTCCTGGTCTCGCTGGGCTTAATTACCTGACGTCAGATACAGTGTGGGATATCAGGGAGTTGCCAGAACGATTGCTGGTGCTAGGTGCAGGCCCAATCGGCTGTGAGCTGGCGCAGTCGTTTGCTCGACTGGGAAGTAAAGTCACGCTGGTGACTGATGTTGATCGACTGCTACTGCGAGAGGATCCAGAGGTATCTGAGCAGGTACACGCTGAATTCAATCGTCAAAACATAGATGTTTATACAAATTATAGCCCCCTGTCGTTTCGTGCCGACGGCAATGAGCAAAGCTGTATCTTCAGCAGTCCACAGGGGCAGAAAAAAGTGACTTTCGATCGAGTGCTATTATCGGTGGGTCGCTGTGCGAATGTTGAGGAGTTGGGTTTAGAAAACCTCGGTATAGCTGTGGGCCCGGGAGGGACGGTTGAAGTAGATGAGTTTTTGCGTACCGCTATGCCGACTATCTTTGCCTGCGGGGATGTGGTGGGGCCTTATATGTTTACCCATATGGCGAGCCATCAGGCCTGGTATGCAGTGGTCAATGCACTATTTGGTCGTTTTCGCAGTTTCAAAGTGGATTACTCGGTTGTGCCGTGGGCTACGTTCACTGACCCTGAGGTGGCGCGTGTCGGTTTGAATGAGCATGAGGCGCGAACACGCAATATCGCTTTTGAGGTGAGTCGCTATGAACTGGGGGAGTTGGACCGCGCCATTGCCGACGGCGAGGCACATGGGTTTATCAAAGTGTTGACGGAGCCTGGCCAAGACCGCATTCTCGGCGCTACTATCGTGGGGTATCACGCCTCAGAATTAATCAATGAATTTGTTTTGGCGATGAAGCATGGCCTCGGTTTAGGTAAAATACTTGGCACCATTCACATCTATCCCACGCTAAGCGAGGGCAACAAGTTTGTCGCAGGTGAATGGCGCAAGGCCCGTAAGCCGGAGTGGCTCCTACGTTGGGCGGAGCGCTATCATCGATGGAGTAGAAGCTGAATAGAGTGGTTGGTGGTGGCTTCGGTGCAGGTAGGTGCTGCCCCCGAGTCCGGTAATGGGTTTGCAAAGGAGCAAGTTACATGAGGATGTTTGCAGTTGCTGACTGTGGGCGCCGTTTTTACGCTGACGAGCACATTGATGAGGTAGTACCAGCGCTTGTCTGATGTGCCGACTAGTTCATGGTGCGTCTACATTTTGCGGTGTGCCGATGCAACCCTGTATACAGGAATCACCAAGGATCTTCAGCGCCGGCTTCAACAACATAATGGCACGCAAACGGGCGGTCCAAAGTATACTCGGGGTCGCCGGCCCGTTCGCCTGCTGTGGTCTGAAGAAGTGCCTAGTCATGGAGCCGCATTACAGCGTGAGCTAGCGATTAAGAAGCTTAGTCGGAGTGACAAACTTTGGTTGACAAATAACAAGCCTGTCGCCGTTTAGCTCATACTTGTTTGTCGAGAAAATGTATGGGCGTGTTTTCAGAAGTAACTGCGCGCACAGCTGGCTTGATGCGCCGCATTAAAACGCATAACGATCGCTACAGCGCTTGATATCAGGTATGAAATGCTCGTGAATCACTGCGATAATTCTTCCAGAGCTTGTTGCTGTTGTAGCCAGATTTCATCCAATTCTTGCGCGCGAACCTTCAGCTCTCCTTCTCGCTTCAGGAGATTACTCAGTGTTTGCCTGTGATCTTCAGTGTAAAGGTCGGTGTTTTCAAGCTGCGTGCGCACATCATCTATAGCAAGACTGACTTTAGACATATCAGTTTCTGTTTTATTTAGCTGTTTTTGCAGTGGTTTGAGTTTTTCACGGAGCGAGGCTGCTTGCTGGCGCTTTTCCTTGCGTGAGGTGTCCGCCGTTGCACCGTCTCGCTTTTCGGTTTGTCTATAGCTAGATAGGATCCAGCGCTCATAACCCTCGAGATCCTCGGTATATTCCTCGATCTGGCCGTCGTGAACCAGTAGCAATTCTTCCGCAGTATTGCGCAGCATATGGCGATCATGGCTCACTAGTATCAGGGCGCCTTCGTAGGCCTGCAAGGCGACCTCCATAGCGTGGCGCATCTCTAGATCGAGGTGGTTAGTGGGTTCGTCCAGCACCAACAGGTTAGGTTTTTGCCAAACCACCATCGCTAGGGCCAAGCGCGCTTTCTCTCCGCCTGAAAAGGGAGCAACAGCCGCGGTCGCGGCATCACTGCGGAAATTGAAGCCGCCTAAAAAATTCAGGATGTCCTGCTCTCTTGCGTCCGGACTAAGTCGTTGCAGATGAAGAAAAGGGCTAGCCTGCATGTCTAGCGCCTCAAGTTGCTGCTGATCAAAGTACCCGACACTGACATGTTCCCCGATGATGCGTGTGCCGCCCATTAGAGGGACTTCACCGATGAGGCTTTTAAGCAGAGTGGACTTTCCAGCACCGTTTCTGCCTAACAGCCCATAGCGGCTGCCGGGGCGTAACTGCAAATCAACATCAGACAGCACTGCGGTGCCGCCGTATCCCAATATAGCCTCATCGAGGCGCAACAGAGGGTCACTGCTTCTCATTGGTGCAGGAAAACTAAAATCAAACGGTGAGTCGATATGGGCCGGGGCCATAGATTGCATGCGTTCTAGCTCTTTTAGTCTGCTCTGTGCTTGCTTGGCCTTCGTGGCTTTATAGCGGAAACGCCGCACGAAATCGTCGATCTCAGCGATGCGCTGTTGTTGTTTATCATAGTTGGCTTGCTGATTTGCGAGACGCTCGGCACGAAGGCGTTCGAAGTCGGAGTAGTTGCCTTTGTAACTAAACAGCTGTTTTTGCTCAATATGGAGAATGCGTTGGCAGGTGGCATCGATGAAATCTCGATCATGAGAAATCATCAGCAGTGTGCCGCCATAATGCTGCAGCCACTGTTGTAGCCACAGAGTGGCATCTAAGTCTAGGTGATTGGTAGGTTCGTCCAGTAGCAGGATGTCTGAGGGCGTCATTAGCGCACGTGCTAGGTTCAGGCGTATCCGCCATCCCCCGGAAAATGCACGGACCGGCTTATCCGCGGAGTCTTCTGCGAATCCGAGGCCCTGTAGAAGCCGCTGTGCCCGACGTTCGGCGCTGTAGCCACCAATTTCCTCGAGTTGGCTGTGAATTCGCGCGGCTTTATCGAACTCGCCAGCCGCTTCCAGCGTTGCTACTTCATCACGTAATCGGGCTAACAGCGCATCACCACGCCAAACATACTCCCCCGCAGGCAGTGAAGTGGCGTGAATTTCCTGCGCCATATGCGATAGCCGCAGCGTATTCATGCCCTCGATATCGCCAGTGTCGGCACTTATTTTGCCGAGTAACAGTGAGAACAGACTGGATTTGCCGCAGCCATTGGCGCCAATCAACGCCAGTCGCTGTCCAGGCTGTATGGTCGCATTGGCGCCCTGCAGCAGTAGTTTGCTACCACGGCGAAAGTCGATGTTGCGCAGTATGATCATAAGGTTGAGAATTCTACCCGTCGGGCCCGCTGCGGGCTAGTGTCCACGTGCTCGGTTGGTGTAAGGTTTAGTGGAATTGCATACGCGAACTGGTTACAGGATGAGCAACAACCCGCTTTGGGACTACTCCATTGCCACCTACCGTCAGGAAGGCGTGGCGCCCGCTTGTCTTGTGCTGCAGGATACATTTGGCTTGGATGTGAACATGTTATTTTACGCGGCGTGGTTGGCACAAT
>PKDD01000057.1 GCA_002862465.1 Haliea sp. | reverse complement strand
GCCGGGTGATAATGTCCAGATGGTAGCATCGTTAATGGCGCCGATTGCTATGGAAGAGGGCCTGCGTTTTGCGATTCGTGAGGGTGGCCGCACTGTTGGCGCCGGCGTCGTCGCTAAAATTATTGAGTAGCGGCCTCACCTTAGACAGTAGTTTGGCTGTCAAAGCCCGGTCACTGCCGGGCTTTTTTGTGGGTAAAGTGTTTGTTATCCAGAGCTTTCGTCATCTCTCGACAGTCGTAAGCGCTAAAGTTTAGTACACACTGTTAAGCTCAGAAAGCTGCTCATTGAGTGTGAGGAAATCGTAGAGCACACCGATAGCCACTATTACGGCAAAAGGTGGAAAAGCGACAGCTAGGCCGGTAAGTCCGAGGTACAAAAATCCGGTGGCGATTTTCCCCATATAAAAGCGATGGGCCCCGAATAGGCCAAGAAAAGTCAGCAGTATCCATGTCAGATTGTAATTAACCGGGCCTGAGATAAAACGGCGTTCCGCCTCTCTCTCCATCGATGGAATCAGAAATAGGTCGATGATCCAGCCAATAAAGAAAAGTCCGAGGGTAAAAAACCAGATAACCCCCGTAACCTGTTTGCCGTAGTAGAAGCGATGTGCGCCAATGAAGCCAAAGATCCACAGTAAATAGCCCAGAAAAACTGAATGTGTGTTCTGATTTTGCCCCATACTTGCTTCCTGCCGAGTTAGTTAACAAAAATCCTATGGTCGACTGTGTGAGAGTTTAGGTCAAGCAGAGAGCGCAAAAGAGGGTGCTTACGGCGGTCAGGGAGGCGGTTGACCAGTCCGATGAATGGGCCGGGCAGGCTGACCGGCGCTAGGCTCAAGGCCACAACGGGCCGAATCCACTGGCTATAGAGTTGATGTCTTAAAAGTTTTCCGGCCGGTCGAATTAAATCCATGCCGCACTTGACAGGGCCCGGGTCCATCTTTAAAATTCGCGTTCCCTTTTTCAGGGGGTTCCATTGCGGGCCTCTGGTTTTTTGTTGTTTGGAGTTTATTTAGGTGCAGAGTCAACGTATCCGAATTCGCCTGAAGGCGTTTGATCATCGACTGATAGACTCGTCTACTCAGGAAATTGTAGAGACAGCTCGGCGCACAGGGGCGCTGGTAAAGGGGCCTATCCCCCTGCCTACGCGCAAGGAAAAGTTTACGGTATTGATTTCACCGCACGTGAACAAAGATGCTCGTGATCAATATGAGATCCGCACCCACAAACGTATGCTAGATATCGTGGAGCCAACGGAGAAAACGGTTGACGCTCTGATGAAGTTAGACCTAGCGGCAGGTGTGGAAGTACAAATTAGTCTTGGTTAACTATATGTTATAGCAAGACCTGCTTGGAGCACGAGTTCCGAGTGTGTAACGCCTAGCAATAGGCGGCCATAGAGGGTGCAGCCCCGTACACTGAGAGGTTAGTAGAAATGACTATTGGTTTAGTCGGTCGTAAGTCTGGTATGACGCGTATCTTTACTGAAGATGGCGTTTCAGTCCCTGTAACCGTAGTGGAGGTATCTCCAAACCGCGTTACACAAGTCAAAGATCTCGATAGTGATGGTTATCGAGCAATTCAGGTCACAGCGGGAAGCCGCAAGGCCTCTAGGATAAGCAAGTCGAAGGCTGGTCAGTTTGCTAAGGCGGGCGTAGAGGCAGGTACAGGCCTTTGGGAATTCCGTTTGGGCGACACTGATGAGGCACCTGAGGTTGGTGCTAATTTGACTGTTGATCGGTTCGAGGCCGGCCAAAAGGTTGATGTTGCAGGAAAATCCAAAGGTAAGGGTTTTCAGGGCGTCATCAAGCGCTGGAACTTTTCGATGCAGGACGCTACACACGGTAACTCGCTGTCGCATCGAGCTCCTGGTTCGATCGGGCAGTGTCAGACACCTGGTCGCGTCTGGAAGGGCAAGAAAATGTCAGGGCACATGGGTGCTGTGAACGTTACTATTCAGGGGCTAGAAGTGGTCAGAGTTGATGTTGACCGAAACCTGTTACTTATCAAGGGCGCCATACCTGGTGCGCCTGGCGGTGACGTATTTGTTCGTCCCGCAGTCAAAGCTTAAGGTTAGGGGGTCTCTAACGTGGAATTAAGTGTTTTAAAATCAGGTAGCAGTGAGGCAGGTTCGGTGTCTGTGTCTGATGTTACCTTTGCGCGAGAATACAACGAGGACCTGGTTCACCAAGTGGTGACAGCCTACCTGGCTGGTGCCCGACAAGGCACTCGTGCTCAAAAGAACCGGGCGGCAGTAAGCGGCGGGGGCAAAAAGCCGTGGCGGCAAAAGGGTACAGGGCGTGCCCGAGCTGGGACCATACGTTCGCCTATTTGGCGCAGCGGAGGAGTCACTTTTGCTGCCCAGCCACAGGACCATTCGCACAAGGTGAATCGCAAGATGTACCGCGCGGCTATGCGAACAATTATGTCAGAATTGGCGCGTCAAGAGCGTTTAATCGTGGTAGAGAGCTTGGATTTAGAAGCCCCTAAAACCAAGCTTCTGGTGAAGCATCTAAGTGACTATGGTGTCGAGAATGTTCTTATTGTGTGTGCAGAGCTAGATGAGAATTTGTATCTAGCAGCGCGAAACCTGCATGCGGTAGAGGTGCTTGATGTCGAGGGCGTTGACCCCGTGAGCCTCGTAGGTCATGACAAGGTAATGATCACTGTTGACGCAGTGAAGAAATTTGAGGAGATGTTGGGATGAACCAGGAGCGGCTATTTCAAATACTGCTAGGCCCCCACACTTCTGAAAAGGCTACCATCATCGCCGATTTAAGTAATCAGTATGTGTTCAAGGTCGCTATCGATGCGTCTAAGCTGGAAATTAAAAAATCAGTTGAGCAGCTCTTCGACGTCAAAGTCGTCGATGTGAATACTTTGAGAGTTAAAGGCAAAGTAAAGCGTAACAAGAACGGTTATAGCACTAAATCGACTTGGAAAAAAGCGTATGTGAAGTTGGAGCAGGGTCATGACATCGACTTTGCCTCGGCGGATTAAGGAGCAGTAGCAAAATGGCAGTGTTAAAGAGTAAGCCCACCTCACCCGGTCGTCGTCATGTTGTGCGAGTGGTAAGTGATGATCTTCATAAGGGCGCCCCTTACGGGCCATTGTTAGAAAATCAGACTAGAAATGGTGGCCGAAATAACAACGGACGGATTACAACCCGTCATGTCGGTGGAGGCCACAAGCAGCACTACCGAGTGATCGATTTTAAACGAAACAAAGATGCCGTTCCTTCTAAGGTAGAGCGACTGGAATATGATCCTAACCGCACAGCGCACATCGCTCTTCTGTTGTTTGCCGATGGAGAGCGCCGTTACATTATTGCACCTAAAGGAGTGAAGGCAGGGGATGTTCTTCACTCGGGTGCTGCTGCACCTATTAAGGCAGGTAATTGTCTTCCTCTCCGCAATATTCCTGTTGGTTCGGTATTGCACTGCATTGAATTGAAGCCCGGTAAAGGCGCCCAGATTGCTCGTTCAGCTGGTGCCTCTGTTCAGCTCGTCGCCCGCGAAGGCCAATATGCCACCTTGCGATTGCGTTCTGGTGAAATGCGTAAAGTATTGGCCGATTGCCGCGCAACGCTCGGCGAAGTATCTAACTCTGAGCACAATTTGCGTAAGTTAGGTAAGGCTGGAGCTTCTCGCTGGCGCGGTGTCAGGCCGACCGTGCGCGGTGTAGCAATGAACCCAGTAGATCATCCCCACGGAGGTGGTGAAGGAAGGACCTCAGGGGGGCGCCACCCAGTCAGCCCATGGGGTACACCCGCTAAGGGCTATAAAACGCGCAAGAACAAGCGCACAGATAACTTGATTGTCCGCCGTCGCGGTAAAAAATAAATTTGTTGTTAGAGCAAAGAGACTAGAGGAAAACATTGTGCCGCGTTCACTGAAAAAAGGTCCCTTTATCGATCTTCATCTGATGAAGAAAGTTGAAGCCGCGATAGAGAGTAATGACCGCAGGCCAATCAAAACTTGGTCCCGGCGTTCCATGGTATCGCCTGATATGGTTGGGTTGACTATCGCCGTTCATAACGGCCGCCAGCACATACCTGTTCTTGTGAATGAAGACATGGTCGGCCATAAACTCGGGGAGTTTGCGGTAACGCGGACATTTCGCGGCCATATCGCGGACAAGGCAACTAAGCGCTAGATGCTTATCTGTAGCGAGGTATAGAAAATGGAAGTAGCAGCAAGATTGAAAGGCGCCCAGATTTCGGCGCAGAAGGTTCGTCTCGTCGCGGACCAGGTGCGTGGTCTGCGTGTAGAAGAGGCTCTCGGGCTACTCGAGTTTAGCTCTAAGAAGGCAGCTCATATCGTCAAAAAGTTGCTTGACTCCGCGATCGCTAACGCTGAGAACAATGAAGGTGCAGATGTTGATGAGTTAGCGGTGTCCAGTATTTTTGTAGACGAAGGTATGACAATGAAGCGGTTACGGCCGCGAGCTAAAGGCCGTGCGGATCGAATTTTAAAGCGCAGCTGCCATGTCACTGTAAAAGTTGCAGATAGCTACCGAGAAGTTTAGGAGAAAATTAAATGGGTCAGAAAGTACATCCAACAGGTATACGGCTAGGAATCGTTAAAGATCATACATCGATCTGGTATGCCGAGAGTAAACATTACGCCAAGCAGCTGATTACTGACCTGCAGACGCGAGCCTATATTGAAAAGGCGTTAGACAACGCTTCTGTGAGTCGCATAGTTATTGAGCGACCAGCGCAGACGGCCCGTATTACAATTCACACGGCGCGGCCCGGCATTATTATTGGTAAGAAGGGTGAAGACGTAGACAAGCTGCGCAAGGATTTAACGCAAAAGATGGGCGTCCCAGTCCACATTAATATAGAGGAAATTCGTAAGCCCGATCTTGATGCTAAATTGGTAGCTCAAAACGTTGCTCAACAACTTGAGCGTCGAGTGATGTTTCGCAGAGCGATGAAGCGCGTAGTACAAAATGCAATGAGGCAGGGTGCTGAGGGTATTAAGGTTCAGATTGGCGGGAGATTAGGTGGAGCAGAAATTGCGCGATCAGAATGGTACCGGGAGGGTCGTGTGCCTTTGCACACTTTGCGAGCGGATATAGACTATTCGACGTACGAAGCTGCAACTACCTATGGCATTCTGGGTGTAAAGGTTTGGATTTTTAAGGGCGAAGTCATCGGCACTGAAGGCCAAGTCGACGGCGCTAAGAAGACAGCAACTAATTAAGGGTTACGCAGATGCTTCAACCAAAGCGTACGAAATTTCGCAAGATGATGAAGGGCCGCAATCGCGGGCTAGCTGAGCGCGGTAGCAAGGTCAGCTTCGGAGAATACGGGTTAAAAGCCGTCGGCCGCGGCCGTATTACGGCACGACAAATTGAGGCAGCACGTAGAGCAATGACCCGCCATATAAAACGTGGCGGAAAGATTTGGATTCGCGTATTTCCTGATAAGCCGATAACCGGGAAGCCTTTAGAAGTGCGCCAGGGTAAGGGTAAAGGCAATGTTGAGTACTGGGTAGCGCAGATTCAACCAGGTAAAGTATTGTATGAATTACAGGGTGTTTCTGAAGAGATGGCTCGGGAAGCTTTTGCTTTGGCTTCAGCCAAAATTCCAATTGCGACACAATTTGTTAAACGGACGGTGATGTAATGAAAGCGAGCGAATTACGCGCAATGTCTGGCGATGACCTGAGTAAGACGCTTCTTACTCTGCGAGAAGCGCAGTTTAAAATGCGCATGCAGAAGGCGACTGGCCAGTTGGGGCAAACGCACCTGCTGCACCAAACCCAGCGAGACATTGCTCGCGTAAAGACTTTACTCAGTGAAAAGGCGGGTGGCTAAGATGTCGGCAGTAGAGAAGCGTGTGCGACTAGCAACGGGCAAGGTCGTGAGCAACAAGATGGATAAGACAATAACTGTTCTGATAGAGCGACGCGAGAAGCACCCTGTTTACGGTAAGTATATGACGCGTTCTTCAAAAATTCATGCGCATGATGAGAGCAATCAGTGTGGTATTGGCGATACTGTGACCGTCGCAGAAACACGTCCTCTCTCCAAAACAAAGACTTGGAAGTTGTTGGAAGTAGTTGTTAGTGCGTCTTAGGCGTGGCCTGAATATAAGCAGTTAGAGGTTTGCGGTTGGTCCGCAGCGGGAGTAAAAGATGATTCAGACACAGTCGTATTTGGAAGTCGCTGACAACAGTGGCGCTCGAAGAGTGATGTGTATCAAGGTTCTAGGCGGGTCTAAACGTCGCTATGCACGCGTGGGAGACCTTATTAAAGTGACAGTTAAGGAAGCGATTCCGCGTGGTAAAGTTAAAAAAGGGCAGGTAATGACTGCAGTTGTTGTTCGAACCAGAAAGGGTGTTCGTCGTCCGGACGGGTCGCTTATAAAGTTCGATGATAACGCAGCGGTCTTGTTGAATGCTCAAGACGCTCCCATAGGTACGCGCATATTTGGCCCTGTGACACGGGAATTGCGCGGTGAAAAGTTTATGAAGATTATTTCCTTAGCTCCGGAAGTTATCTAGGCCGCTGGACAGGTATAGGTAGAAGTAATGTTAAAAATTAAAAGTGAAGATGAAGTGATTATCCTCGCCGGCAAGGACAAGGGTAAACGTGGAAAGGTTCGCAAAGTCCTAGATAACAATAAGATTATTGTGTCTGGAATCAACATGGTTAAAAAGCATACGAAGGCCAACCCAGATGCTGGAGTGGCTGGTGGTATTGTAGAAAATGAAGCTGCGATCCAGATTTCTAACGTAGCGATATTTAACCCGAGTACTGCCAAGGCGGATCGAGTAGGTATAAAGGTTGATGGAGACCGCAAGGTCCGAATTTTTAAATCCAGTGGTGAGGAGATCGACGCATAGGCTCTCGAGTCTTAGCGGTCGACAGGTAGAAGACATGGCAGCGTTGAAAGAGAAGTACAAAAGTGAAATCGTTCCCCAGTTGAAGGAGGAGTTGATTTTGGCTAATTTAATGGAAGTACCACGTATTACGAAGATTACCCTGAATATGGGCGTGGGTGAGGCCTTGGGCGACAAAAAGGTACTAGAAAACGCAGTCGCCGATATGGAGAAAATCTCAGGCCAGAAAGTTGTTGTTACTAAGGCGCGTAAGTCAATTGCCGGTTTTAAGGTTAGAGACGGTTGGCCGATTGGTTGCAAAGTGACCCTGCGCTCTGAGCGTATGTACGAATTTTTAGAGCGGCTAGTTAGTATAGCCATTCCGCGGATTCGAGACTTTAGAGGCGTGAGTGCTAAGTCCTTCGATGGTCGAGGCAATTTTGCTATGGGTGTGACTGAGCAAATTATATTTCCGGAAATTGAGTACGATAAAGTTGATGCATTGCGCGGAATGGATATCACCATTACCACTTCAGCCCGTACAGATGATGAAGGTCGTGCCTTGTTGCGCGCTTTCAACTTTCCGCTTAAGGATTAAGAGGCTTTATAGATGGCAAAAAAATCAATGATTGCGCGCGAGAATAAGCGCACAAAAACTGTAGCGAAGTACGCGGTAAAGCGCGCGGCATTGAAGGCAGTTTTGGTCGATACAATGGCCTCCGATGACGAAAAATGGGATGCGCAGGTTCGATTGCAAAAGCTTCCGCGTGACGCTAGTCCAGTTCGTCAGCGGCGTCGTTGTGCAATTACTGGTAGGCCACATGGGGTCTATAGGAAGTTCGGTCTGTGTCGAAATAAGCTGCGTGAAGCCGCAATGCGTGGCGATGTTCCAGGCCTAGTTAAGTCAAGCTGGTAGTCGGAAAAGGTTTACGGAGACTAATTATGAGTATGCAAGACCCATTAGCAGATATGCTGACCCGCATTCGTAACGCGCAGATGGCCGGGAAAGAACGAGTTGAAATGCCTGGTTCGAAGTTAAAGGCGGCCGTCGCTAAGGTGCTACAAGATGAGGGTTATGTTAGCGGCTTTAACGCTACCGTTGAAGCAGGCAAGCCCCGCTTGGAGATTGAGTTGAAATACCATTTGGGAAAGCCTGTCGTTGCGGAAATAGACCGCGTTAGTCGCCCTAGCTTACGTAGATACTCTGGCAGCAGTGAGTTGCCCTCGGTGCGTGCTGGCTTAGGTGTTGCAATTATTTCGACTTCGCGCGGCGTAATGACCGATCGGGCAGCTAGAGCGGCTGGAATCGGCGGCGAAGTGCTTTGTACTGTTTACTAAATCCTGTTCTGAGCGAAAGAGTATTTCAAAATGTCTAGAGTCGCAAGAGATCCAATCCAGCTTCCCAGTGGTGTAGAGGTCAAGCTCAATGGTGGCGATGTCACTGTAAAAGGTAGTAAGGGTTCGTTGGCAGTGTCGCTAGCAGAGGGTATTCGCTTTGCTCAGGACGATGGCGTAATTACGTTCGAATATGACAATCCGAAACTGGGTGCGATGGCCGGAACAACGCGTGCTCTAGTCAATAATATGGTCAAAGGTGTCAGTGAGGGCTGGGAGAAGAAACTAGTTTTGAATGGCGTAGGCTATAGGGCCAAGGTCAGTGGAAATGTTGTTAATTTGACAGTGGGACTCTCTCATCCAGTAAATTATGAATTACCAGAAGGTGTTTCTGCTCAAAGCCCTAGCCCAACCGAAGTGGTTTTGCAGGGTATCGATAAGCATGCTGTTGGGCAAGCCGCGGCGGAGTTGCGTAGCTTTCGTCCGCCAGAGCCTTATAAAGGAAAGGGTATCCGCTACTCGGATGAGTTTGTCCGTCGTAAAGAAGCCAAGAAGAAGTAGGTATTTGAGATGAGTACAAAAAATGATTCACGTTTACGGCGCGCACGTCGCACTCGTGCACAAATTCGTAGTTTGGGAATGAACCGGCTGAGTGTCCACCGCACGCCCCGGCATATTTATGCTCAAATTATTGCTCCTGCTGGGGACAAAGTGATCGCAAGTGCTTCTACTTTGGATTCTGATCTTCGAAGCGGTGCTACTGGAAATATTGCCGCGGCCGAGAAAGTGGGCAAGTTAGTCGCCGAGCGGGCGAAGAAAGCGGGTATTGTAGCGGTAGCGTTTGATCGTAGTGGATTTAGGTATCATGGCCGCGTTAAAGCGCTGGCAGATGCGGCTCGCGAAACCGGATTGGAATTCTAGGGTAAAGATATGGCGTTTAACGATCAGAAAAAGCAGCAGCAAGACGGCGACCTCCAGGAAAAGTTGGTGCAGGTTAACCGCGTATCCAAAGTGGTTAAAGGCGGCCGTATTTTTAGTTTTACTGCCCTTACGGTTGTGGGTGACGGTAAAGGAAAAGTGGGCTTCGGTCGTGGCAAGGCCCGCGAAGTTCCAGCCGCTATTCAGAAGGCGATGGAAGCGGCGCGTCGGAACATGATACAAGTCCAGCTTAATAGCGGGACCATTCAGTATCCAATTAAGGCGGCGCATGGCGCTTCTAAGGTTTATATGCAGCCTGCGTCTGAAGGTACCGGTGTTATCGCCGGTGGCGCAATGCGAGCGGTGCTTGAAATCGCAGGTGTGCACAATGTATTGGCTAAATGTTACGGGTCAACCAATCCGGTTAACGTAGTAAGGGCTACTTTTAATGGTCTTCGTGATATGTCTGCGCCAGAGGATATTGCTGCCAAGCGCGGAAAGACCGTCGAAGAAATTTTGAATTAATTATTAGGTTCGCGAGTCATGGCTAAAGCATCCATCAAAGTAACGCAGGTCAAAAGCGCCTTTCACCGCCTGAAAAACCACAGGGCGTGTCTCGTAGGTCTTGGTTTGCGTCGTATCGGCCACACAGTGGAGGTGGAGGACACACCTTCAATCAGGGGCATGATAAATCAAGTACACTACCTCGTAAGGGTAGAGGAGTAAGTTATGTCGGACGTAATGCGGTTAAATAACCTAAGCCCTGCGCCGGGAGCGAAGAGAAGCCCCAAGCGTGTAGGTCGGGGTATTGGCAGTGGCACAGGCAAGACCGCAGGTCGTGGCCACAAAGGGCAGAAGGCCCGTTCGGGAGGAGGAATTCGTCCAGGATTTGAGGGTGGTCAGATGCCCTTGCAGAAGCGTCTTCCGAAGTACGGATTCTCGTCTCGGATTAGTCGCACTACAGCACAAATCCGTCTGGGCGAGTTAAATGCCTTAGAGGGCGACGTTGTGGATCTTCAGGCGCTAAAAAATGCAGATCTCGTTAGAGATAATGTGTTACGTGTGCGTGTTTTTCTGTCCGGGGAGCTAGGTAGATCGCTTACAGTGAAAGGTCTAGCGGTTACCAAAGGTGCACGTGAGGCCATAGAAAAGGCCGGTGGGAAAGTAGAGGACTAAATGGCAACCGCACAAACGCCTTCAGTCAATAAAGCCGGACTTGGCGAGCTCTTTACTCGTCTTCGTTTTGTTTTAATGGCAATTATAGTCTATCGAATTGGAACGCATATCCCTGTTCCGGGAATAGACCCTAAGCAACTTGCCGCGCTATTCAACCAAAATCAGGGCACGATTCTTGGGCTGGCGAACATGTTTTCCGGTGGTGCGCTTGAGCGTATGAGTATATTGGCTCTTGGCATTATGCCCTATATCTCTGCATCTATCATAATGCAGTTGATGTCGGCCGTTACGCCTCAGCTAGAACAGTTGAAGAAGGAAGGTGAGTCTGGGCGCCGCAGGATCAGCCAGTACACACGTTATCTTACTGTGGTGCTCGCCATTATTCAGGCTACTGGAATGACCGCAGGCATGGCCAATCAAGGCATGGCGTATGATCCTTCAATCCTTTTCTACGTAATTGCCATTACCTCTTTGGTTACCGGGGCGGTGTTTATGATGTGGCTTGGCGAACAGATTACAGAGAAGGGCGTGGGAAACGGCATATCATTGTTGATTTTTGCGGGCATCGTTGCCGGTTTGCCGGCAGCTATTGGTCAGTCGTTGGAGCAAGCAAGACAGGGAGAACTGAATGTTCTGATCTTGCTGTTTATTTTGACATTGGCGATAGCTGTAATTTACATGATCGTATTCATCGAGCGCGGTCAGCGACGTATTACTGTGAACTATGCTAAGAGGCAGCAGGGCCGCAAAATGTATCAAGCACAAAGTTCGCACTTGCCGCTTAAGGTCAACATGGCTGGAGTCATACCGGCGATTTTTGCGAGCAGTATATTGCTGTTCCCCGCTTCTATCGCCCAATGGTTCAGCACCGGGAATTCTGCAGACTGGTTGCAGGATATGGCCGTGGCAATCGGCCCTGGTCAACCCCTCAATATATTGCTGTTCACGGTTTTTGTGGTTTTTTTCTGCTTTTTTTATACGGCTTTGATGTTTAACCCTGTAGAAGTCGCAGACAATCTTAAGCGATCAGGTGCCTTTGTCCCTGGGATTAGACCAGGTGAGAAAACTGCCAATTACATTGACGGCGTACTGACTCGGTTGACTGTCTTTGGCTCAGCTTACATCGCATTGGTGTGTCTGATGCCTCAGTTTTTGGTCGTTATGTGGAATGTACCGTTTTATTTGGGTGGGACCTCATTACTGATAGTGGTAGTTGTAGTTATGGATTTCATGGCGCAGGTACAAAGCCACCTGATGTCGCATCAATATGATTCGGTGATGAAAAAAGCGAATTTAAAAAATTATGGTGGAGCTGGACGGGCCCGTTAAGCTAGCCAAGTCCAGATTGTACGAGTAGGGAGTAGGTGTAATGAAGGTACGTGCATCAGTAAAGAAAATATGCAGAAACTGTAAGGTGGTGCGGCGAAAAGGCGTGGTCAGAGTGATTTGTGATACAGATCCTCGACATAAGCAACGTCAAGGCTGAGATCAGCCATCAACAGTTGATTTTTATTAACGATATCGCTAGACTGCTGCGCCGTTTGTAAAGCCTTGAGAGCTTACCTGATTTTTAGGTTAAAGACAGGCTGGGGCATCGTGCAGCGACGATAAATGATTGGAGAAAGTTGAATGGCTCGTATTGCCGGCGTCAACATACCAGATAACAAGCACACTGTTATTGCATTAACCTATATCTTCGGAGTCGGCCGCAGTCATGCGAAGCGCCTTTGCGCTGATACTGGTGTCTCAGAGAATGTCAAAATTAGTGATTTGACAGAGCAAGATATGGATGCGCTTCGGGGCAAAGTAGGTGACTTGATGGTAGAGGGTGATCTGCGTCGAGAAGTGTCTATGAATATCAAGCGGTTGATGGATTTAGGTTGCAACCGAGGCCTACGTCACCGCAGAGGATTGCCTCTGCGTGGGCAGCGGACCAAGACCAATGCCCGTACTCGAAAAGGACCACGTAAGCCGATTCGAAAGTAAAAAACTATAGTTGCGGATTCTTTTTAGTGTAGCTGCACCATAGTGCAGTGTTGATATTAAGGCAGGAATTAAAGTATGGCGAAGCCAAGTGCGAAAAGCACTCGTAAGAAAATAACCAAGACGGTTGTCGATGGTATTGCGCATATCCATGCGTCCTTTAATAATACGATTATTACTATTACAGATCGCCAAGGTAACACTTTGAGTTGGGCAACATCAGGGGGCTCTGGTTTTCGAGGGTCGCGCAAAAGTACACCTTTTGCTGCACAGGTTGCAGCAGAGCGTGCCGGTGAAGCTGCGAAGGACTATGGACTTCAAAATCTTGATGTGCAGGTGAAAGGCCCAGGGCCTGGTAGAGAGTCTGCGGTCCGTGCCTTGAATACTTGTGGTTACAACATCAGCAATATCACTGACGTAACGCCTATTCCACACAACGGTTGTCGCCCGCCGAAGAAACGTCGCGTATAACGCATACAGGATAGAATTGACATGGCTCGATATATTGGACCCAAGTGCAAGCTCTCCCGTCGTGAAGGGACAGACCTGTTTCTCAAGAGCGGAGTTCGCTCGTTGGAAAGCAAGTGTAAGCTTGAAGCAATTCCTGGTCAGCATGGCGCCCGCCGCGGTCGCCTGTCTGACTACGGTGTGCAGTTGCGAGAGAAGCAAAAGGTGCGACGCATCTATGGTGTGCTCGAGAAGCAGTTCCGTAATTATTATAAGGAAGCTGCGCGTCTGAAAGGAGCCACCGGTGAAAATTTGCTCCAACTCCTTGAGAGTCGGCTGGATAATGTCGTATATCGTATGGGGTTTGGGTCTACCCGGGCGGAATCACGGCAGCTCGTTGCTCACAAGTCCATTTTGGTAAATGGCGTTATTGTTAACATCGCTTCTTACAAGGTGAAGGCAGGAGATATTGTTTCTTTGCGGGAAAAGGCCAAGAAGCAGTTACGTGTCCAGTCTGCCTTAGCGCTGGCTTCTCATCGCGGCGATTCCGAATGGCTAGACGTTAACAGCGAGAAACTGGAAGGGGTATTTAAGACAGTTCCCGATCGTCAGGATCTGTCGTCCGAAATCAACGAAAACTTGATTGTCGAGCTTTATTCGAAGTAACCCACTGAAGGACTAACCTAAAAAGACAGGTGCCCCAATGCAAAGTGCAGTGAACGAATTTTTAACGCCCCGCGTGATCAACGTCGAAGAGAAGAACAGCACGCGCTCCCAGGTGACGCTGGAGCCCCTAGAGCGTGGCTTTGGCCATACTCTTGGTAATGCTCTTCGTCGTATATTACTGTCTTCAATGCCCGGTAGTGCGATTACCGAGGTTGAAATTGAAGGAGTCCTTCATGAGTACAGCGCCATTGAAGGTGTGCAGGAGGATGTTATTGAAATTCTCCTGAATCTGAAAGGCGTGGCTCTGGTAATGAATGGTAAGGAAGAGGCCGAACTGACCCTGAGTAAAAAGGGCCCCGGTACGGTGGTCGCAGGAGACATAGAGGTTGATCACGATATTGAAGTCCGAAACCCTGAGCATGTTATTTGTCATCTTAACGCTGGTGCGGAAATAAATATGCGACTAACTGTCGCTCTTGGTCGTGGATATTCTCCCGCCGATTCACGTGAAAATCTCGAGGAAGAAACACGGTCTATTGGCCGCTTACAACTGGATGCGACATTTTCCCCCGTTTATCGTGTGTCCTATGTCGTAGAGGCGGCTCGAGTAGAGCAGCGTACCGACCTGGATAAGTTGGTACTCGATTTGGAGACCAATGGGACGATAGATCCCGAAGAAGCGATTCGTCGGGCAGCGACTATTTTGCAACAGCAGTTGGCTGTATTTGTTGACCTCGAAAGTGAGAGTGAGTCGGAATCTGTAGTGGAGGAGGATGAAGTTGATCCAGTTCTCCTGCGGCCGGTGGATGATTTAGAGTTAACAGTGCGTTCCGCCAACTGCCTTAAGGCTGAAAATATCTATTATATAGGCGACCTAGTACAGCGCACCGAGGTGGAGTTATTGAAGACGCCAAACCTAGGTAAAAAGTCGCTTACTGAAATCAAAGATGTGCTCGCTTCGCGCAGTCTGTCTTTGGGCATGCGACTAGACAACTGGCCGCCAGCGAGTTTGAAAAACGATGATCGGGTTTTAAGCGTTTAAGCAGGCCTGATTAACAGATAGCAGTGCCGCGATGGCACAGTAAAATAGGATAGTTAAAATGCGTCATCGTCAAAGTGGACGTCAACTGAACCGCAACAGTTCGCACCGTAAAGCCATGTTTCGCAATATGACTGTTTCTCTGGTGGAGCATGAACTAATTCGAACAACTTTACCAAAAGCAAAGGAACTGCGTGGCTATGCAGAACCGCTGATCACGCTAGCGAAAAACGATAGCGTAGCTAACCGTCGGCTGGCCTTTGACAGGACCAGAGATAGCTCTGCGGTCGGTAAATTGTTTAACGAACTAGGCCCCCGCTATCAGGAACGGCCAGGCGGCTACATTCGTATTCTTAAATGCGGTTATCGTACGGGGGATAAGGCGCCTATGGCTTATGTAGAATTGGTTGATCGCCCTCAAGTCGAGACAGCGGAAGATGATGAGGATTGATCGGCGTGTGAAGTTTGCGTAAAAGCGAGAGCCGGGTAGTGATCCCGGCTTTTTTATATCAAGGACAAATAGGTTTATATTTAAGCCGCTTTTTTACCCTGTGTGCGTTTTAGTATTGGTCCCAGAAAATGACCCGTAAATGAGGCCTTTATTTTTGCTACATCTTCAGGCGTCCCAGTCGCGATCACCTTGCCCCCACCACTACCCCCTTCGGGGCCTAGATCAACAATCCAGTCTGCTGTCTTGATAACATCGAGGTTGTGCTCAATGATCACTACCGTATTACCGTGATCTCGCAATCGGTGGAGAACGACCAGTAGTTGCCTAATATCTTCAAAGTGTAATCCAGTAGTAGGCTCATCGAGAATATACAGTGTTTTTCCTGTGTCGCGCTTAGAGAGTTCCCGCGACAACTTGATCCTCTGTGCTTCACCACCAGAGAGGGTTGTGGCTGCTTGGCCCAAACGAATATAAGAGAGTCCTACGTCCACTAGGGTCTGCAGTTTTCGAGCAATTGCAGGAACTGGTTCGAAGAACGGCAGTGCATCTTCAATTGTCATTTCTAAAACTTCATGGATATTCTTACCTTTATACCGCACTTCTAGTGTTTCACGGTTATAACGTTTTCCTTTGCAAATATCACAGGGCACATATATATCCGGCAGAAAGTGCATCTCGACTTTTGTAACGCCGTCACCTTGACAGGCCTCGCAGCGACCGCCTTTCACATTGAAACTGAACCTTCCAGGTTTATACCCTCGAGAACGCGCCTCCTGTGTGCCCGAAAATAATTCGCGTATCGGGGTAAATATGCCGGTGTAAGTGGCCGGATTCGAACGCGGTGTTCGCCCAATAGGACTTTGGTCAATGTCTATGCACTTATCAATAAGCTCCATCCCAGTTATTGACTCAAAGGGTGCCGGAGTTAGGGTGGTTGCTCCATTCAACTCCGTAGCGGCGATTGGATAGAGTGTACTGTTTATCAAGGATGATTTTCCCGAGCCTGAAACCCCTGTGATGCAGGTAAGCAAGCCTAGTGGCAGCTCCAGCGTAACCGCCTGTAGGTTGTTGCCTGCTGCGCCCGTTAATACCAGCATGCTATTAACATCTATTTTGGTGCGCTGCTTTGGAATGTCGATACTCTTTACACCGGAGAGATAGGCCCCAGTGAGAGACTGCTCATTGTTGAGGACATCGTCGAGAGTGCCTGAAGCGACAATCTGGCCTCCATGTATCCCAGCCCCCGGACCGATATCAATAATATGATCTGCACTGCGGATGGCATCCTCGTCGTGTTCTACTACCAGGACGGTATTGCCCATATCTCTCAAATGGGTAAGTGTTGCCAGAAGTCGTTCATTGTCTCTTTGGTGTAGACCAATGGATGGTTCGTCCAGAATGTACATAACGCCGACTAGACCAGCGCCAATCTGAGAGGCCAGACGTATCCGCTGAGCTTCACCGCCCGATAGCGTCTCGGCACTGCGGTTTAAAGACAGATAGCTCAGCCCTACATCGACCAAGAAACGGTAACGCGCTCGTAGTTCTTTCAGAATTTTGTCGGCGATTTTGCCTCTGCGGCCTTCGAGTTGCAGCTGATTAAAGTAAAGTTCAGCTTCGCCTACCGGCATTGTTGTGATGCTCGGAAGATTATGTTCATCGACAAACACGTGTCGTGCATCGCGGCGCAGTCGAGTGCCGTTACAGTCGGGACAGGGTTGACTAGCTAAAAACTTTGATAATTCCTCTCGGACTGATTGTGACTCTGTATCGCGATAACGGCGTTCCATATTAGGAAGAATGCCCTCGAAGGCGTGTTTACGCTTAAAGACATCTCCTCTGTCATTGATATACGAAAAAGCGATTTCTTGAGAGCCGCTCCCATGGAGGATAATTTTTCGGTGCTTTTTACTCAGTTCGGTGAACGGAGTGTCAATACTGAAGTCGTAGTGTTCAGCGAGCGAATTCAACATGTGGAAGTAGTAGACGTTGCGCCGATCCCAGCCGCGTATTGCACCTTCCGCCAAGCTTGAGTCGGGGAATAGCACCAAGCGCTCTTCATCGAAAAATTGTTTTACGCCTAGCCCGTCACAGCCACTGCAAGCGCCTGCTGGATTGTTGAACGAAAACAGTCGGGGCTCCAACTCGTCAATACTATGGCCGCATTCAGGGCAGGCGAAGCGTGCGGAAAAGCTGATGTCTTTGTTTTTGTCCTCCATATAACTGATCGAGGCTAACCCATCGGTCAGGCTAAGCGCGGTCTCGAAAGATTCTGCCAGACGGATGCCAAGATCCGCTCGAACCTTAAAGCGGTCTACGACCACCTCGATACGATGCTTCTTCTTTTTATCCAACACTGGCACATCGTCTAGATCGGTGACGATTCCATTAATGCGTGCGCGAACAAAGCCACCGGCTCGCAGTTCCTCCAAAGTATGTATGTGCTCGCCCTTGCGGTCGCGCACCACTGGAGCAAGCAGCATGAGCTTCGTACCCTCGGGCAATGCTAGGATCATGTCTACCATTTGACTGACTGTCTGAGCCTGCAGACTGATGTCATGATCTGGGCAGCGCGGCTCTCCAACGCGTGCGAATAATAAGCGCAGGTAATCGTAGATTTCGGTGATAGTTCCAACGGTGGAGCGAGGATTGTGGGAGGTCGACTTTTGCTCGATGGAAATAGCGGGTGATAGGCCCTCGATGTGGTCTACATCAGGCTTTTCCATAATTGAGAGGAACTGCCGAGCATAAGTTGACAAGGACTCTACATAACGCCGTTGGCCCTCTGCATAGAGCGTGTCAAAGGCGAGTGAGGATTTGCCGGAGCCCGATAGGCCAGTGATGACCACTAATTGGTCCCGCGGGATGTCGAGGTCGATATTTTTGAGGTTGTGTGTCCGCGCCCCGCGCACTTGTATAGTATCCATAAGAATTCTGATGCCGCCTTGAAACCTAAACCCAACAGTATATGCCTAGACCTAGGTGCGAGGCAAAAACTTGGCTTATATTTTGCCGCATAGAAGTGTTTGGATGTCTTGTAAGGCATGGAAATGATAGGATTGCCAACCGTTTCTCTGACCCCGCTTGAGTGCAATATACACAGTGATTACTGAAAACCCCATGACAGGGCGCGAGCGTCGAGCGGTAGGCTCTCTGGCGCTACTGTACTGCTTTCGCATGCTCGGTCTATTCATGGTGTTGCCGCTGTTGGCTCTTTATGCCTCAGATCTGGCCGGCGCGACACCAACGATGATTGGACTGGCGCTCGGTATCTACGGCCTGACCCAGGCAATATTGCAGGTCCCATTCGGCTGGCTATCCGATCGGGTAGGGCGCAAGCCAGTCATAATCTTTGGGCTATTATTATTTGCCTTGGGGAGTGTGATCGCTGCAGTTGCTGACAGTATGAACGGTATTATTTTGGGCCGCACACTGCAGGGTAGCGGCGCCATCGCTAGCACCGTGATGGCACTGGTAGCGGATCTGACACGAGAGGAACAGCGCACGAAGGCAATGGCGCTGGTGGGGATCAGCATTGGCCTGTCGTTTGCCGTGGCTATGGTGCTAGGTCCCGTTGTCGCTGCAATGGGTGGTCTTGCCGGTGTTTTCTGGTTTACGGCGGTGCTCGCAGCCGTTGGAATTGCAATTGTTATTCTGTTGGTGCCGACTCCGCACAGTGCCATTGGTGACCATCAGGAAGAGGGTGCAAGGTTAGAATTTATAGGCCGCGGCTTTGTTGATGAGTCACTGGTTCGGCTCAATTTCGGAGTATTTGTTTTACATTTCATTCTTGTGGCCTGCTTCCTTGTGGTGCCGAGTGTGCTCGAACAGACGTTTGGTGTTGGGCGGGAGCAACATTGGTTGGTTTATCTAACCGTTTTGCTGCTATCGGTCTTCGGTATGGTGCCGCTGATGATTCTAGCAGAACGTGGTAAGCGGCCGCGCCAGATGTTCTTATTGGGTATTACCTTGATTTTTGCGGCGGTCAGTTTGCTGGACTTCACTTCTACGACGCTGGTGTTCTACGGTGGCCTGTTTTTATTTTTTGTAGGATTTAATTACCTTGAGGCGACCCTTCCCTCGCTGGTTAGCAAGACGGTGTTTGCTGGCGGTAAGGGGACTGCAATGGGCGTGTACTCTTCCTGTCAGTTTATGGGCGCATTCGCCGGTGGTGCTGGCGGGGGCTGGTTACTCGATAATTTCGGCAGCGGAGTGTTGACGGGGGCCTGCTTGATCCTAGCGGGTGGCTGGTGGCTAGTGGTCCAGACCTCCCCTGTGCCTGAGACCGGGGAAAATGTGCCTTCTCCTCCGCCGGTGACTAACGCTTAATCCATAGCGTTTTGGTACCTTGCAATTCGATGGGTTCGGGTCCAATTATAGGATTTTGACCGGAGTTGGTGTCGCAATTGAATGGTGAGGTTGTTATAGTCGACGGTGAAACCCACTGTCAATTTTGTGTAAGAAATGAGGGAAAATTATGGCCACACGGGGTATTAACAAAGTCATTATTGTGGGCAACCTGGGCAATGACCCTGAAGTCCGTTATTCCCAAGCCGGCGCTGCGATCACCAACATCTCGGTCGCAACCTCTGAGGTCTGGAAAGACAAGCAGACCGGTCAGCCTCAGGAGAGGACTGAATGGCACCGTATTGTTTTTTTTAACAAGCTGGCCGAAATTGCCGGTGAGTACCTTCGCAAGGGTTCCAAGGTTTATATTGAAGGTCAGTTGCGCACTAGAAAGTGGCAGGACAAAGAAGGTCAAGACCGTTACACCACAGAAATTGTCAGTAATGAAATGCAGATGTTAGATGCACGTGGTGCGAATTCGCCCGACCGTGCCCCGGGAGATTTTGATCAGAGTGCGCCCCCTCCGCCTCCTCCTCGCAAGCCGCCCTCTCCGCCTGTAGACTCTGCAAATTTTGACGATGATATACCTTTTTAGAGTATGCGCCTGATGGCTGGCCAATAGTTACCGACCGGTTGTACATTAAAGATGCGCGTACTGTTGTTAGGGTCCGATACGTCTTTAGGCGTCGCGCTGACTCGCCGACAAGCACTGTTAAGGCGCCATGAATTAGTATCTATGAGCTGCTCAGCCTGTCGCTGGAAGAGTGAGCGTCGGGCGAAAAAAAGCATCGTAAGGGCGAAAAGTGATGTTGTTGTTGATCTTCGCCTAGACACCGTTGGAGATGGTGCCTCGCAAATTCAGGAACTAGACGTGCAGCGGAGCCACTGGGTGGCGAAGGCCTGTCACCGAACCGGTGCTACTTACCTCTATGTCTCTAGTTCTGCCGTCTTTTCTGGGGAATTGGATAGACCCTATGTGGAGGAGGATTCACCAGACAACGACGAAGTCGCCGGCCAGTTCCTTGCGCGAGCCGAGCGGGTTGCAGCGGACGCGTGTCTGCGTCACCTGATATTGCGGTTAGGTCCTGTTTTTTCGAATGAGGGCATGAATCTCATAACGAGGCTGCTTAGTGCGCTACGGGGGGGCGATAGTTTGCTGTTGGACAATAACCTACGTGGTTGTCCAGTGGCGGCTGACGATGGTGCCAGAGTCGTGTTGGCACTGCTTGATCAACTGAGCACGGGGGTGGAAACATGGGGAACGTATCACTATTGCAGCTCTGATACGGCGACCTATTATGAATTTGCAGAGGCCTTGCTGGCGTCTGCTTCGCAGTTTTTTGAGTTCAGTCCCACAGCGGTGCAATTGAAGCATGAGGCTGACGGGTTAACGCCGCTAAATCGGGCACTCGACTGCAGCAAAATACGCAATACTTTTGCCGTCAGACAAATTCCTTGGCGCAGCGCGATTGGTGATGTGGTGAGACATTATTACGAACAGCAGCAGGGGTGAACAGCATGGGTCTAGTAACAGGTAAAGGTTTACAGAGTTTGTCTATAGCCGTTTTAACGGTGTCCGATACACGCACACGGGACAACGATACTTCGGGAGATTATCTGGTTAAAGCCTTGGAGGAAGCAGGGCATCATACGAATGATAGGGCTATAGTGCGAGACGATATTTACCAGATACGTGCCGTCCTGTCGGTATTGATTGCTGACGCTGACATTAATGCGGTACTGATCACTGGCGGTACGGGATTTTCAGGGCGAGACTCTACTCCCGAGGCAGTGCAACCGCTATTTGACAAAGCGATTGACGGGTTTGGAGAGGTGTTTCGCGCCTTATCTTATCAGGAGATTGGTTCCTCGACAGTGCAGTCTCGTGCCCTTGCAGGCTTCGCTAACAGCACCGTCATTTTTTGCATGCCAGGTTCGACTGGCGCCTGCAAGACTGCTTGGAATGGCCTGATTTCTCAGCAGTTAGACAGCAGCCATCGCCCCTGTAATTTTGCTGGCGTGCTCAGCGTGCTTGAAGTCAAGTGACTTCGCCCCCCCTAATGCCCGTCGCAGATGCGCTGGCAATGGTTCTTTCCGCGGCAAAGCGCATCAACGAGACGATTGACGTGCCTCTTCTCGATGCCCACGGTTACGTACTCTCTCACGATGTGTTGTCAACGGTTGATGTCCCGCCGGCTGACAATAGTGCTATGGATGGATACGCCCTGCGCGCCAGTGACACTGAACAAACCCTCACTGTTAGTCAGCGAATTCCTGCTGGCACTGTTGGCGAACCTTTGGAGGAGGATTGCGCCGCTCGAATTTTCACCGGAGCTGTTATTCCTGCCGGTGCAGACGCAGTGGTGATGCAGGAAAACTGCACTGAAGTAGCGGGTGTATTGACTGTTCCGGATCCTGTGATGACAGGGCAGAACATTCGTTGTCGTGGACAGGACATAGAGTCAGGCGACGCTGTCTTGGCAAGAGGGCGGATCTTGCGTCCTCAGGATATGGGAATGTTGGCCTCAATGGGTTGTTCGAATGCTAAGGTCTATCGCCCCTTGCGTGTTGCGGTGTTATCAACTGGTGACGAGCTGTTTGAACCTGATAGCGGGGAGTTGCCTGAGGGTGGGATTTATAATTCGAACCGTTATACCTTGGCAGGGTTGCTGAGCAATCTTCATATGGAATTTATCGATTGCGGGATTGTGATAGATGATGCCGATGCCACTGCGCAGGCGCTGCTGCATGCTAGCGAGCGTGCGGATTGCGTGATTACTACTGGGGGTGTTTCAGTGGGTGAGGAAGACCACGTCAAGGCTCAAGTGCAGCGTTTGGGGCGACTGGATCTTTGGAAGCTTGCGATAAAACCGGGTAAACCTCTGGCGTTTGGCAGTATTGGTGAAACAGCGTTTATTGGGCTGCCCGGAAACCCGACGTCTGTTTTTGTTACGTTTTGCTTGA
>PKDD01000009.1 GCA_002862465.1 Haliea sp. | reverse complement strand
AGTATTGCGGGTCCGATAACAGACGACCTAGGCTTTAGACTGACGGGATCTGGCGTGCATGAGGATGGCTATGCCGAAAATGTCTACGACGGAGACAAAATCAACAGCACAGAGAGCTACAACGTGCGTGGCAAGCTACTGTGGCAAGCAAGCGAAGACCTAGAGTTTATGCTGTCCAGTGACTACAGCAAACGCGATTGTGACTGCACCGCGCTAAGTATTCGCGCTATCTTGGAAGGACCCGACCAGCAAAAACTGTTAGAAGAACAACTCCCCGTAGTACCTTCCAAAAATAATCAGAATGTAAATAACGATCAAAAGACTTTCTCTAACATAAGAGGCAGCGGAGTTTCCCTCACAGCCAAATGGGAAGTGAACAACTATGGCCTCGTATCGATTACCGCTTATCGCGATTGGCAAAGTGAGGGCATTGTTGATTTTGATAACGGGCCAACCAATCCTCTTGCACTGAGCTTTCCATCTCCACCAAAAACAGACCAAAATCAGTTCTCACAGGAATTCCGTATCGCATCCCCGCCAGCTGATTGGGGCTCCTATATCGTCGGTGCGTTTTACTTTGAGCAGGATATCAATACCAGCAATACCACAACGACGTCTCTACTTGAACCTCTTGTCCCAGCGACTACCCGCATATCAAAAACAGACGTAACCGGAAAAAATGTCGCTGTTTTTGGCGAAGTTAACTTTAACCTGTGGCAGGACTGGCAACTGATACTGGGTGGCCGTTATACCTATGATGAGTTGGAATACGATACAAGCGCAGACAAAACAGACAACCTGATTTTTCCACCCGCTGGCAATTTCAGTGATTCGTTGGATGATAGTGATATTTCACCAAAGCTCGCAATACAGTGGGATATGAACGACGATACGATGGTTTACGCCAGCTATGTCGGTGGATATAAAGGTCCGGCCTTTGATACCTCCCTTATAGCGGGAGGATCCTATGTGAAGCCAGAAACCAGCGATGCTTGGGAGACGGGACTTAAATCACGTTGGCTGGACAATCGATTGATAGTCAATGTTGCTGCTTTTTATGCGAAGTATAATAATTTTCAGGCGCAATCTTCGGTCGACGATCCGGACGACTTGCTGCCTGCCAGTCTTGTGCTCGTCAATGCGGGCAAGGTTTCTACTCAGGGAGTAGAACTAGAAGTGATTGCTCAGCCCAATGTTGACTGGACGATTACGGGGGGTGTTGCATACACCGACGCAATTATAGATGATTATCCTGAAGGCAACTGCAGTAGTGGTCAAAAATATCGCGGTGAATGCCCCTTGGGATTTCAAGACCTTTCAGGAGGACAGCTACCCTATACTCCAAAGTGGAAACTAAATCTAAGTACTAACTATACAATTGCACTCGATAATGCTCCGTTCAATGTCGTGCTTGGCGGCAACCTGCGCTCTCAAGATGAGGTTCTATACGGGCTATCGCAAGATGAAAATACAAAACAGAAGGGCTACACCATCGTTGATCTGCGTGCGACGCTTGCAGGGACCCGTGACGGTTACCGAGTCACTGCTTTCGTTAAAAACGTGTTCGACACTAACTACGCATCCCTTATCTATGCTAACAGCGAGGTCCTACTGCCAAATGGCTATATCCAATACGTTCCAAAGTATGCCAACCGCATGGCGGGCATCGAAGTTCGCTATGACTTCTAGTCAGCAGTGGCTGGTAACAAATAGCTAATATTTGTACAAAGCAGTCACTGAGCCGGATGGTTTTAACGCAGCAGTCCTCATTACTCAATCTATCATTGGCGTAATATCTTTAATGAGAGCAGCATTACTATTTTTGACCTTTTTTTGGTCTTACTCTTCAGTATCCACAAAGGCTGATAACCCTCAGCTGAATCGTCCTCATGATCGACTTGTACAAGAAGAAGTTGTCATCACGGCCAGAAAACGGGTGGAACGGCTTCAAGAGACACCCATCGCCATTTCGGCCTTCTCTGAAGATGCACTGAGGGTCGCCGGCATTGCTAATATCCGCGATCTGCAGGAATCTGTTCCCGGTCTTAGTATAAGCGAAATGGGCAATAAGGCGCCTTCAATATTCATCCGCGGTGTCGGTCAGAAAGAGTCCTCAGCCGCGCTTGACCCTGGCGTAGGTGTCTACATCAACTCGATTTATGTCGCGCGTACCGACAGCCAATTGCTGGATCTCATGGATACTGAATCGATACAGGTATTGCGCGGTCCGCAAGGTACGCTCTTTGGAAAAAACAATACAGGCGGTGCATTGCTTGTCACAACTAAAAAACCGGATACCGATGGCTGGAAAACAACAGCGTCGGTTCGTATTGGGGATTATGGCCGTCGTGATTTTAAGATAAGCACTAACATCCCGCTGAACGATAGTACTCTGGCGACCAGAATTAGTATTAAGAGTACTCATATGGATGGCTACTTAAAAAACACCTACAACGGCACAGAATACGGTGATCAGGAACGACTAGGTGCAACCGCGAGTATTTATTGGGAGCCTTCTGACACGTTTAGCACTGACCTTTTTTATTACTGGTCAAAAGTCGATGAAAAAGGTGCAGGGCTAACCTGTTTCTTCCAGAATCCGGACAGCGTTTTTAACACATTTACCTGGCCGGGTTTCACTACTCCCAAGTCCTACCAATCCCGCTGTCGAAGCAGTGAAGCAGAATCTAGAAATGGAAAAGTGCTTATCAATGGCCCGTCGAAATTTGAGATGAACAGTCAGATTATCGGGTTAACCGTAGACTGGAAGTATGAAGATTTTGAAATTAAGAGCATATCTGCGTGGAGTTATCAAAACGATATTGGCATTGTTAATGATAGTGACGCGACGGATATCGCAGGCGTTGAAACGGGACCTCTTGCTGTCCGCAGTGGCCTGGAGACTTCTCTGGCATCAGGTTACGGTAATTTCTCGATGCCTGATAATGAGAAACGCAACCAATATAGCCAAGAGTTGCAGCTCACGGGTACCGCCTTTAGTAACAGGCTGTCGTATACCGCGGGATTTTTTGTTGCCAGAGAAGAGATAACGGATAGCATGTCGGGCAATATGGTCGGCGATAAAGGCTATTCTTATAAAGCCAATGTGGCAACAATCATACCGAAAATCATCGGAACGAACAGTGATCTCACCAACGACAGTTATGCATTCTTTACTCAAGGTACTTATCAATTCACTAACTGGTATCAAATCACCGCAGGCACCCGCTATACCATTGAAAAACGTCGGCGCAAGGCGACTCTATATGAAGAAGATTGCAACGCAATCCTAACAAATAGTCTTGTACAAGACGCTATTGATCTGTGCGCATTTGACGTACTAGGCCTAAGTGATCCCAGTAATTTTTACGTAAATCCACCGGCCGTCTTACCCGTGCGGCTCGCGGGAGAAAACGGCAGCGCAAAAGCAAACAAGAAATGGTCCAGATGGACTCCGACTATTACTAGCGCGCTTAGTCTTCCAGATAGTTATTTGGAGGGCTCCATGTTTGACAGTACTCTTCTGTACCTGACCTATAGCAAAGGCTTCAAATCTGGTGGCTTTGAAATGAAGGGCCTTGAAATATCACAATTTGAACCAGAGAGTGTCACCAGCTACGAAATAGGGCTAAAACTCGACGCATTTTCTCAACGTCTTCGCTTTAACACTGCATTCTATTATATGGATTACGACGACATTCAAATTCGAATAACCGAACAAGGCAAATCTTTTGCAGACATTCTGCTGTTTATCGATAACGCAGGCGCAGCGACTATACAAGGCTTTGAAATGGAACTGACGGCGCTCCCCTTCCCCAATATCGTTCTCAATGCAACGACCGGCTATACGGATGCTCGCTACGATCAATTCATCGCATCGGATGTCGACACCGCAGCGATCCCGCCGGTGCAGTCGACAATAGATCGCTCCGATGAAGATTTTGCTGCAATACCCAAACTAACCTATTCACTTTCGGCAATGGGTATCCTGCCCACCGAAATTGGCGTCTTCACCCCCCGACTCTCTATGTATTATCGAGACTCACTCTATACAGGGCTAGATGCGACTGCTTGGGACTCGCGCTTTCGTAATCTCGCCACTATCGATGATGTTACATTGTGGAACTTTCGACTCGGCTATACACCGCTCGATAACGATGACATCCAACTGTGGTTTTTTGTTGACAATCTGGCTGACGAAAACTATTTCCAAGGCGGCTTTTCAAACACTGAATCTTTGGGTGCTGGCTCCTATGTCCTAGGGCCGCCACGCACCTATGGTGTTGAAGCATCAATTGCTTTTTGACTGGGAATTACCCCCGCCAAAGATGAACATTCATCACTGCAGATGCCTATCCGGTTACATCAAATCGTTTATGTGTGCTTACCTTAGCCACCCTGTCTGCTTTAAGCACTTCACGCAGCCGCTATAGTATCGGTCCCAACATCGCGACTGAGTTATTCCAAAGACATCGCGTTAGCGACCAGCCTTCGACCTGCTCTAGGGTGATTCTGTCGGAGCTATCAATATAATCTTGCTGTCGCACCCGTAAATTTTGCGCTAGTTCAGGGTCATAAATCAAAATATTATTTTCGAAATTGAGGTCAAAGCTACGCCTGTCCATGTTCGCCGAGCCGATCAGACTTATCTCACCATCCAGTGTAAGCGTTTTACTATGCAGCAAGCCGCCAACGAATTCGCGAATATCCACTCCCGCTTCCAGCAACTCAGCGTAATAACTGCGACTGGCTCCAGCCACTTCTCTAGAATCGTTCCTAGCAGGTAAAATAAGCGTTGTTTGCACGCCGCGGTAGGCGGCGGCACACAGAGCTGCCTGCATGGGCTGATTCGGCACGTAATATGGGGTAGAGATCGTCAGTTCATGGCGCGCTGAAAACATCAGTGAGATGAACACCTCTTCCATCGCCGAATGGCGCAGAGTGGGCCCGCTGGCTATCACCTGAGCTACAACATTGGCAGTGGCATCGCTGAGTGGCTTCTCACTTGGGCTATCTATGACCTCATTTGTGCATAGGTGCCAATCGGCAGTAAACAGTATTTGATTTTGTCTGGCGATTGGACCCTCCATACGCACGACAGCATCAACCCACGGCCCATATTTTGCCTTAGGGCTGAACTCCTTATCCGCAAGATTTTGACTACCACAGTAGGTAATTTGGCCGTCAATCACGACTATTTTTCGGTGATTTCGTAAATCAACGCGCCCCTGCAAAGGACGTAATAAAACATTGCCCAGAGGTAACGCGATCGCTGTATGCACGCCCGCGTCACCCATCTCTCGCCAAAGTCGCGACCTCGTCAATACTCGCGAACCCAGACCGTCGACGATTACCCGGCATGTGACTCCGCGACCGGCTGCACGTTTGACCGAATCAGCAACGCGCGCACCGCTATTGTCATTAATCCAAATGTAAAATAGTAAGTTTACTTCACTGCATGCAGCATCGATATCGGACACTATACTCTCTATGGTCGCGGCTGAGTCCCGCATCAGTTGTACACTATTGCCTGTCACAGGGGCAAAGTTACTAATAGAGCGCCCCACTCGAAATAAATGCACATAGTGAGAGGGTAGACCGATAGATTCGTCGGCGTTTTCATCAATAAAGTACTCGCTGAAGTGCTCGCCCCCAAGCTTGGCAAGCATGGCCTTCTGATTGCGACGGCCTATATGGGTCTCCCCAAGCATCAGATAAGCAATAATCCCGACCACTGGAAGAGCCAATACGACAACAAGCCAAGCGATACGCGAGGCCGGCGCCCTGTGCGGACGCTCCAGAACGCGGACAACTACCGCCACCAGAACTAGCAGATGGAGCGACAGAAGCCAAATGTTATTGTAGATCATCGCTCCAGCTTGCACTATCGCGTATCAAGCTTCAATAGTTGAAGCATGCAAGTCTATTACTTACAGGCTATTACCAAAGATTTTTCGCGAGGAAGGACTGACATCGTCAAGCAAAAAACCTGATGTAGCTAGAATAAAACTCTGGACATAACGGCTGACACCACTAATCTATTTGCTAGCTTTCATAATAAACTAGGGCAGGGCCAGCAATGAAATTTACCGTTACGTTTACTGAACTATTTTTTAAAACACTGTATTTTGGTGCTCCGATTCTACTTTCTCTGATTACTGTTATTGTCATTCTGGCCTTGATTGTTGGCCGCAAAGAAGGATGGAGTACTTTTGATTCCATCTATTGGGCATTGATAACAGGATTTACCGTTGGCTATGGCGATATACGCCCGCTGACCCGCGCATCCAAAGTACTGTCAATATTTATTGCGTGGACTGGAATCATGTTCACAGGCGTCATAGTCGCAGCCACTGTCACTGCAACCTCTAGTGCCGTCAAAGAAAGCTTTCCACCCGACGTCTTGCAACATATAGAAGAGGAGCTTCGATAAACAAGCCATGACTAAATGCAGAGTAGAAGCGAAAGCAGGCGATCGTGACATCAAAGCGGCAAGAGAGATCAGTTTAATGGCACTGACCCAGTCCAAATGAGCCTGCACTTTGTTTTAGGACGCCTAACATTGTAGCAGTTATAAAACGGCATGCGCGATCCACAACTACAAAACCATTTTGTGCATTGAACATGATGGAAGCATCGACTTCCATCTTATCAGCCATCCATTAAGTCCGAGGGCCAATCTCTTGGGACACTGGACGTCCAGCGTGGACTACGTTTTTCAATCCACGCTATACCCCCCTCCATCGCGTCCGGGCGAGACAATGTGTCGTGCAATACGCGGGTCTCCCACTCAACAAGATCATCCCGCTTCATATCTAAACTTCTCCATAACAAACGCTTATGCATACCCATCACCAGCGGCGAGCAGTTCACAACCATATCTCC
Organism: Haliea sp.; assembly: GCA_002862465.1. GTDB lineage: Bacteria > Pseudomonadota > Gammaproteobacteria > Pseudomonadales > Halieaceae > Marimicrobium. Next base: position 15,298 of record PKDD01000009.1, on the reverse strand, counting down.
TGCAATTTCAAGCGCGCACGTCAATACTTCCTCGGCAGGTACGGCGCGACTCGCCAAACCCCATTCTAACGCTTCTGCACCAGTCAACTTCTGTGCCCGCACAATCAGTTCAAATGCACGTTCAAACCCAATCAAGCGCGGCAGCAAGTGCTCCATCGCAAAATCGACTAGCGCGCCGCGACGATTCTGTAAAAAGCCATACTTCCCCTCCAGTGCCAATACGCGAATATCTGCCTGCATCGCAATGCCGAGGCCAACGCCCAGAGCATGGCCGTTGACGGCAGCAATGACCGGCTTCCGCAAGTCCCAGGCCTGAATACTTAGTGGACATGAGCTAAAATCCATCTCCCCTTTGGCACCAAATGTATCGCCCCCCGCATTAAGATCAGCACCTGCACAAAACGCTTTGCCAGCACCAGTGACAACGATCACTCGAACTGCATCGTCCTCATCGCAAATGCGGTAAGCCTCCCCTAGTCCATCTTGTATCGCAGCATTGAACGTGTTCAACGCTTCAGGGCGATTGAACCTAATCAGGCCAATGCCATCATTCACTTCCAGAGTAAGGTCTTTATTCACAATGCTCACCTCAGAAACTTAACTACCATATAGAGACTAGGATTCGGTTTTAATGTTGCATCAAACACGGCCACGGGGAGTGCCATTGTAAATGCAGCCACCCGCCGCGAGTAATAGTGTAAACCATTACCGATCGAATCAACGCTAACGGCAACTGGGATTCAGCTTTGTTGACTATAACAGAACTTGCTTGATTCAGATCGACGTCACCGTATGCGATCTGCTTAGTTTTATAGGCTTAAGATATGTTTGCACTGAATGCGCCAGCCTTCTCAGACTATGCTAGATTTGACCACCAAGAGGTCTGCTAGAAGTTGTAACGAGCGGTGATACCGAAAGTTCGCTCAGGAAGGATATTAGTCTGAGTGTATGAACCTCCGCTAAGCGCGATATCATATTGATCCGGCCCCTGCTGATAAATCACCTTATCCTCGTCAGTAACGTTTTTAATCCAAAGTGATAAATCCCAAGAAAAATCGCTACTACGCAAGCCTGTAAAAAGATTTAATATTTGGTAAGAGCTAAATTCACTTCTGACATTGCCAATACCCGCCGAGGCATCAGTGTTAAGACGGTCATCCGTGTACTTAAATAGCCCACGAATGTAAACCTCAGTTGACTCTATTGGATAGAAGTATTCCGAATTCAATGACACCGACCACTCGGGCTCGCCGCTTATGGGTTGGCCATCGATATCACAAGCACCAATAACTTCGTCCCCTACCCTATCATTGCACGGCTGCATGGCGTCATCCCATTCGCCTTTGTTATAACTTAGCGAGCCACCGGCATTCCACCTTTCGCTTAGCAAAACTTTACCCTCAACTTCGAGGCCCCAAATGTTAGCGTCGCCGTTGAAAACCAAGCCGCCCGGAAGATCTACCGGTTCGCCCGAAGCGTTAAGTACTTGTAAGCCACGCACAAAGCCCAAATAGCCGTCGAATTTTTGATAATAGAGGGCGACATTAAGATTCGCTCGATCGCCCCATAGGGTGCTTTTAGCTCCCAACTCGATCGCATCGCTTGTTTCTTCCTGATAGGTCAGGGTCGCCTCTGGATCGGGCAGAAGTTCAATGTTAGGCGTTGGCACAATGGAGATACCGCCGGGTCGATAGCCTCGGTTATACGCAGCATAAAGTGAGACTTCGTCACGCCATTCATAGCGAATCTTCAAAGAGCCTGTGATGGCATCTGCGTTCCTATGCGAATTGGGAATACCCACAATCGGAAAGGTACTGGCAAAGAGATCGTTGACCACCTCTAAAGACGGAAGTGGCCCTGGATCGGTCGCACCAGCATAATTAACCGTTGCCTGATCGTAGCTGTCATATTTTGTCCAGCGCAGACCTGCTTCCAACTGAATATCTTGTGTCAGTTGCAGCGTGTTGAAAGTGAATAGTGCAAGATTGCTCACATTAGCGGGAATTATGGATTGCGTTGCAAAGCCAACCCCTGCAACCACTGCGGGAGTCAGCAGGAGTGCGTCAGCATTAAAGACCGTATCAGTATTCTGATCTTGGTAGTAGACCCCAAATAGATAGTCCCAGAAGTCGTTGTCCGGAGAAGCTAACCTCAGCTCATAGGAGTAAGACGTGACATCGGTTTGCGAGTTTTGGTAAGTGGGCGCCTGAGTAGCTGGCACGAAGTACCGCAGCGAATCCGCCCGGTCAGCGGCTGTGAAAGCTTTTTTCGTAGTGTCGGTGTAGCCTACAATACCAGTCACCTGATGATTCAGTACTTCCCAGTCCATAATCAGGTTGGCAACATCAAAATCTAGCTCCGCAGAATCATTAGTCAGGGCCAGCGCTTTAAGGTCAGTAGGGAGCAGTGAGGGACGGCCACCCCGCTCGTCAACTCCGGACATTGCTTTGGGATCGTCCTTCTTTTGATCTAGGTATTGATAGATGAGTTGCGCACTAAACGTGTCGTTGACGTTCCAGGCGGCGCTGAGCCTGCCGGATTTCGTTTCGTATTCCTGATCATCGAAGCCGGTCGTGAGATTCTGAATATTTGGGCCATCGCTTCTATCATAATCAGCGGCCACACGAACAGCTAGGGTTCCCTCTACAAGCGGCGCACCATAGGCGACTTGGACGTTTAACTCATCATTGTCCGCAGCGGAGAGTTGGATATAGCCTTCGATTTCATCAACATTAGCTCGCTTGGTTATGATGTTGATAGCACCCGCCGGCGAGGTACGCCCTTGCAGGGTACCTTGAGGACCACGCAAGATTTCTATCCGTTCCAGATCATACATCTGCGTAAACGCGACGTCAGCCCGCACATTCGCATCATTCCAATACGTGTCAACAGCCGTAGACGTGCCAGATTCCGGATCCACGCTGATGCCACGCATCGCGATAATATTATTACGAGCATTGGGACTCGCAAGCGTCAATCCAGCGGTTTGCTGCTGAATAGACTTAAAGTCAAATACCTGATATTTCTCAATATCCTGACCGCTGATAACATTAATAGTGGCTGCGATGTCCTGCACATTTTCCGAACGCTTCTGAGCAGTGACAACTACCTCCTCCAGCGTTAATTTTGCCAAAGCGGGCGCGGACATTGCGGCAAGTGACACAGCGAGGACCGTTTGACGTAATGTAAAAGATATAGAGCCTTTCATCGTTCTCTAGCCTCTGCCGGTGAGGTTGGACAATAGGTCTGCTGAATCCTACTGTATCGCTGCTTCATCTTTGCGGCTGGAGCAAGCGATTTAGGTGGTTTTTTAAAATTATTAGCTTACATTTCGATATTATGACGATTAGTTTTGCGAATACATGTCTAAAACGGCCAATAACCGCAAACAAATCTGCCCAAACACTGCCGTTATACCATGTACTGCAGGCGTCATGCCCTGCGTACATCCTGCTACCGGGGCAAATGCTTCACAAGGAACTGCATACACGGCGAATCCAGCCATCTGAGTCTTTCACAATTAAAGTCCGTCCTGAAATTCTTTAGCCGAACAACCGTGCTCTTGCCCGGTGATAATTTTCTTATTGGCTGGACTCCTGTTCGCCAAGCGGTAGGATACAGACCATATTTAACAATAGTTAGGCGGGAGAAGTTACAGTGATCACCAGACCATTGACATTGAGGGGCTATACCCTCCCCTGCTCCTCATTCCTATCCTCACTCCTCTTTTTCGCCGCCCCATTGGCGCTTATAGCCTGTTCAGAGACGCCTGCACCCATCGCAGACGAGACCACTGATGCGCGGGCGGTGGACGTCACCGTCGAGGAACTCAGTATGCAAGTCTGGCGGGGCAGTATTCAGACGTTCGGCGTCATAGAAGCACTGGAGGAAGTAAATGTCGCCGCAGAGCTGTCTGGCACCGTGCAGGCGATACATGTCAACGAGGGGGATTCGGTCGAAGCGGGACAATTACTACTAGAACTGGATCCGCAAAAACGTCAATTGGCCTCTCTGCAGGCAACACAGGAGGTAAATCGCACCAGCGCATCGCTGGCAGAGGCGCAATCGAGACTGCAACGGCGACGCAGCCTGTCCGAACAGAATACTATCTCTGAGGAAGTGCTGGATAACGCGCAACTTAGCCTCAACGCAGCCGAAGCAACTCACCAACAGGCACTAGCGAGCCAGAAACTTGCTGAACGCGAGCTCAAAGATACCCGTATTTTCAGTCCCACAGCCGGACTGGTTGACGTGAAAGCCGTCGAAGCAGGGGAAGCAGTTGCGGTTGGCGCCAGCCTAATTACCCTGCAAGCAATTAAAGGTTTGCGTGTACATACTTGGGTCAGCGAAGCTGATATCCGTCATATTCGAGCGGGAGGGAAAGCGCGCGTCTTCACAGCGGGACTGCCTGACCATGAGTTTCAAGCAAGTATAGAGTGGGTAGGCGTTAGTGCGGACCCCAACACAGGAAATTTTCCAGTGAAGCTGATTTTGACCGATGAAACGGACGTCCTCCGACCCGGCATGACTGCCACCGCTGTTTTAGAAGGTATTAACATACCCGATGTTCTACTCCTCCCCGAGTCAGCTTTGGTAGATCGAGATCGACGACGGGTCGTGTTCATCGTGGAGCAGAACGGGCTAGAAAGTGTTGCGCGAATACGGGAACCACTGCTGGTAGCCGGATTTGGTCATCGACTGCAGATTCTCGATGGCATGACACCGGGGGATCTTGTTGTTACCAGCGGCCATGAGCGCCTGCTGGAGGGCACAGTTGTCAGTATCCAGAGCAGAGATTAGTCTTTATGCCACAACTTACGCGTTGGTTTGTAAATAAACCATTAGTCGTCACCATGATCATGGTGATGGTATTCGCCATGGGCTTTCTTACCATTGCCGACATGCGTTACGAATACAATCCCGCCGTTGATATGGGGGTGGTGAACATCACCACGATAAAAGCCGGCGCCGGTCCAGAGGAGATCGAACTGGCTATCACCCTGCCGTTGGAAGAAGAATTGCTGGAAGTTGAGGGCGTTAAAAAGGTCTACTCCAACAGCATGGAAAACCTATCAGTTATCACTGTCAGCCTCGATCTGGACGCAGCAGAAAAGCAAGAGATCATGCGCAATATTCAACAAGCTGTTGACCGTGCCTTTGCGCGGTTGCCGCAGGACTTGCTAGAAAAACCTAGGATCGAAGAGCTTTCCACTCTGGTGACACCCGTAATGGAGGTCCACGTAACGGGTGATGTCCCAGAAATGCTGTTACGCGATGTTGCTCGCAATGTAGCGGATGGCCTGCGTGAAGTAGAAGGTATCGCCAGCGTGGAAAAACGGGGCTACCGTCGACCAGAAGTGCGCATCATGCTGAATTCAGCAAAGTTGGCCAAATTAGGCATCAGTCACAACGAAATTATTACAGCAATTCGCGCGCGCAATAAGCGTGACAGTGGCGGCGCTGTCGATTCTTTCCTGACGGAAAAAAATATCATTGCGATAGGCCAGTTCCGCGATCCGCGTGAAATAGAGACAGTCGTGGTGCGATCGGGCACCCCTGGCAACACCGTGTTGCTGCGAGATGTTGCGACGTTTGTCAGTGACTACGAGGATTGGGACATACAAACTCGGGTCAATGGCCGCTTAAGCATCGCTCTACAAGCGCGTAAAAAAACCCTCGCGGACGAACTTCATACAGCAGCGAATGTGCGTGCATTTGTCGACACCTTATCCCTGCCGCAGGGCGTTGAATTAGTGTTAGTGGCAGATATTTCACGGCTAACTGTCAATATGCTAGATGTACTAGGTGGCAACGCGCTGCTGGGACTTATATCCGTGCTTCTACTGCTGTGCTACTTCTTGCAAGTGCGCTTCGCACTTTGGGTTACTCTGGGCATTCCGTTTGCAGTTTGCTTAGCTTTTCTGCTGATGGCATCTGTTGACGTAACTATAAATGCGATGAGTTTAACGGCTATTATTTTAATTATGGGCGTTCTAGTCGACGATGCAGTCGTGGTCAGTGAGAATACACAGCGACTGCGCAGCGCCGGTATGAGCCGCAAAGAGGCAAGCATTCAGGGCGCAGAACAGGTATCTCAGCCGGTTATTTTTAGTGCTCTGACTACGATGCTAGCATTCGCGCCGTTACTGTTTCTCGGCGGCATCAGTGGCGAATTTATGTGGTTCCTTCCTGCAAGCGTCATAATACTACTGTGCGCCTCGCTATTTGAAAGCCTATGTCTTCTGCCCAGTCATTTAGCTGGCGTTCCAATGCGCGCAAAGGATCCAGCACGCCCTGCATTTGATCGTTTGCATGCTTTCTATCATCGCAATATTACTGTTTGGTTACAGCACCGTTATCGCACACTGATATTATTTTTAGTGATGTTTATCGCTGTCATGATATTGGGTGCCCTCACGATCAAATTCAGTCTATTTCCGGACATCGATATTGATACAGTGCATATCAAAGTTGAACTTCCGGTGGGCAGTCGCTTCGACGAAACAGTGGCCAAAGTGTCTCAACTGGAAAAAGACCTAGGTCAGTTTGTGGTCGCGGAAGACTTACTAGCTATTACCAGTCAGATTGGCCATCACGATACAGACTTCTATGGTGCTACCGAGGGTCGCAACCATGCCTGGGCTCTGATCGCAGTACAGTTGGCGCCGCTGGGGCGTCGCTCGGGAAACACCAATACCTATGACGTTATAACCAAAATGCAGGACTGGGCTACACAGCAATCGGGCTTTAAATCGCTGATAGTACAGGCCCAAACCGACGTTCCGGTGGCCGGAAAGCCAGTTCAGGTTGAGGTCATCAGTAGCGGCGATGAACGCTACGACGTAGCAGACCGTATCGGTGATTTTTTACGCGCTCACAACGCGGTTACGAATACTTGGACTAGCGCCACCCCCGGCAAGGATATTATTGAGCTGGAGATCAATCACGCGCTGCTTAAATCTCGTGGATTGACGATGGAGCATCTGATTACTGCGATGCGCATCGCCGTCGATGGCCTTGTAGTCGATGAGTTGCAGACACTGGATGAGCGCGTAAGTTACCGCTTGCAACTGCCTTTAAATGCAGCGGGAAAACTACAAACGCTCGAGAGTTTAGCCGTGGTCAATGATAACGGGCAGGCGATTTATCTCAACTCGGTCGCGCGTTTTTCGCTGCATCCGGGCGAAGCCGATATCAAACATTATCTGGGTAAACGCACGGTTACGGTGTACGGTGAAATCGATTCTGACCAAATCAGTGTGCAACAGATTAATACAGAACTTACACAGTGGATTGCGCTGCAGCATTGGAACGACATATATCCTCAATTGCGCCTGAATCAAGGGGGCGAAATGGAGGAACAGTCGGAGGCCCTCGGAGACCTAGGGACGGCCACCGTTATCTGCTTGCTGTCGATTTTCGCTGTGCTGGTGATCCTATTCAATTCCCTGTCGCAGCCGCTGTTAATCATGCTGTGTATACCGTTTGGCCTAGTAGGAGTCGTTCTGTGTTACAGCTTACAGGGCTTATCCCTAGGAATGATGGCAATAACCGGGGTGATAGGACTAATAGGCGTGTTAGTCAACGACTCACTGGTACTTCTGCACACGATTAATGAAGAACGTCGCGAGCGAGGTCTCCCTTTATCAGTTACTGAGGTGGCAAGCGTCGCTCATCGCCGCTTCAGGCCGATTCTAATTACCTCCGTGACAACGGCCGTCGGTCTATTTCCTACGGCTTACGGAATCATGGGCGAAAACAGCTACATAACCCCGATGGTCATGAGCATGGCTTGGGGCATCGTGTTTGGCGGACTGGTATCTCTAGTCCTGCTGCCGGTATTATACATGGTGGAGCAAGACATCCGCGCCAAACTATCGCGCGTTTAATCACGATGTAGTGTCCGAATCAGCGCCGGTATTTCACTCGGATGTAATACTGTATGGCTGGGATTAATACCCAGTTCAGAGTCCAATGGTTGTTGGTGCTGAATCCATACTGAAGTGATACCGCTATTGTGTGCTCCGGCAATGTCTGCCGCTAAACTATCGCCCACATGAACCGCCTCATGTGCCTCGCAGCCAGCGAGTTTAAGCGCTTTTTCAAATATCGAACGGGCTGGCTTTTGCTCTGGCTCCTGTCCGCCAATGATGATGTGATCGACGTGCGCCGCCAGATTGACCGTTTCTACCTTGGGTGTCTGTGAATACTCAGGTCCATTGGTAATCACTACTAGGGTAAATAGACTTCGGGCCTGAGCTAAAAAATCACTGATTCCTGGATAAAACTCAAAAGCCTCTAAGCGATCTCGATCAAATTTACGCTGAATCTCAGCAGCCTGCGCGTCGCTGACATACTCTACGCCACGCTCCGCCAATAAGTCGCGAATTAATTGCAGGCGGAAAGCACTTTCATTCTGTTCAGAAATGATAGGCATATAGGCCGCGCGCTGCGCATCCGTCCAATTACGGTAGACGCCTTGCAGGTAGGCTCTTGAAAAACTTTGCCCGTCGAATTGCCTGCCGTAAGTATCCTTCAACGCTGCTGCCATTAACTGCTTGGCGCGTTCGTTGGCACTGAAGGTATCGCATAACGTATCATCTAAGTCTAGAAAGAGCGCTTTTAACACGTAATACTCCGTTAACATTTGTGCGGGTAATGCTACACCAATGTCGATTATTCCGCATAAATCACTTACATATCATCCGGTTGCATAAAACAGGTGTTTGAATAGTGCGATTTCCCAAACCCCAGAGGCTAACAATGCATATTTATTGCGTTTGTGGGTGCTTGATCTAATTGAAAAGGCTAATCTGTCATCAGCGATAAGCTTGGAGAAAATATGCAGAAAGCACCATGTTACAACCTCGCTGATGTGTTCGAACTGGCAGTAGACATGTATGCGGAGCGCGAATACCTCGTCGCTGATGAGAAACGATGCACGTTTAAAGAGATGGAAGAAAGGGCCAACCGTCTGGCGCATCATTTATATTCTCAAGGCGTGCAACCCGGTGACCATGTCGGCATCTATGCCTACAATTGTATGGAATGGGTCGAAACTCTGTGGGCAGTGTTCAAAATTCGCGCGGTTTGGATCAATATCAATTTTCGTTATGTTGAGGATGAACTGGCCTATATTTTTAGCAACGCCGATTTAAAAGCATTGGTAGTCGCAAAAGAATTTATACCACGCGTAGTCAACGTTGTCAGTAGCTTGCCGGAGTTGCGTCACACGGTGGTTATTGAAGATCACAGCAATGCCATTACGGACGGCATTCCCTTCACCGATTATGAGTCCGCAATGGCCGCAAGTTCCGCCGCAAGAGACTTCCCCCAGCGTTCTGGTGACGATCACTATATTATTTATACGGGCGGCACAACTGGCATGCCGAAGGGCGTAGTTTGGCGTCAAGAAGATGTGTTTTTTGCACTTGGAGGTGGCGTTGACCCAACCACAGGCGCTATCGTTGAGCACCCTGAGGAAGTGGTGAAACGCGGCGAAAATGGTCAGATGACAATGTTTCCGCTGGCGCCTTTGATGCACGGCGCATCCCAGTGGGCCGTGATAGGTCGCGGATTTGAGGGCCACCGGGTTGTTTTATCAAAGAGCTTTGACCCCACCGCGGTTTGGAGACTAATTGAGAAAGAGAGCATTAATGGCCTATTTATCACTGGAGATGCAATGGCGAGACCGCTAATCGAGGCTTACAAATCTCTCGCTACTCAAATTGATACCTCTTCCTTTTTCCTGCTAGCCAGTTCTGCGGTGGTATTCTCGCAGGCAGTAAAAGACGAATTTTTTGACCAGTTTAACAACGTGATGATTATTGACTCGATTGGCTCCTCTGAAATCGGAGGCGGCGGCATTCTGATGGCTGCCAAAGGCCAATTAATGAAAGGCGGGCCCACCGTCACTCCCGGCCAAGGTGCCACTGTGCTCGACATAGACACGCTTGAGGCACTAAAACCAGGCAGTGAGAAAGAGGGGGTTGTCGCGCGAACCGGCTTTATCCCCCTTGGATACTACAAGGACCCGCTGAAAACATCTGAGACGTTTGTCATTGCTGCGGACGGAAAGCGTTATGCCCTCAGCGGTGATTCGGCGATATTTGAGGCCGACGGAACAATCACAATGCTAGGTCGTGGCTCCCAGTGCATTAATTCTGGTGGTGAAAAAATATTTCCCGAAGAAGTTGACTCTGCGGTAAAGAGCCACCCGGACATATTTGATGTCACAGTGATCGGAGTTCCCTCTGAGCGCTGGGGCAGTGCTGTATGCGCGTTGGTGGCGTTACGAACGAGTGCACCGCTGCCAAGCCTTAAGGATATTCAAGATCACTGCCGCAAGACAATCGCTGGCTATAAAGTGCCACGACATTTGTTGCAGGTCGATACGGTGATTCGTTCGCCTTCGGGGAAACCAGACTACCGATGGGCAAAGACAACCGCACTAAAACAGCTCGATCTGACACAGAAATAATAGCTAACGCTTTTTTCATTTAGCCTTGGCTGACTGTCATCACATTAAATGGCATGCGAGCCATACCTTGTGCGCATTTTAAGGAAGTGACAATAATTCATGAAAATCAGCCAAGAAGCCCTACCGCCCGGGTACAACTACAAAAATCAGCCCGACTGCACTGACCTAGGCCATATACCAGGTACATTCGGCTTGCCCATTATTGGTCACATACCATGGATTTTCAGTGACTTGCGTGGGCTCTCCGGCAAACTGCGTGATAAGTATGGGCCCATTGCAAAGCTCAATATCGGAGGTAGCAAGGGCATTTTTGTGGCAAATCCCGACGTGGTTAAAGACATTTTTCTCGATCCACATCGAAACTTTTCTAATGAAAAAGCCTTTGAAAATACCATTGGAAGGTTTTTCTCCGGTGGACTGCTGTTAATTGACTTCGACGAACACAAAGCCCAACGCCGACTTTTCCAAACCGCTTTTAAAGCCGAACCGATGAAGCAATATATTCTTCAAATGAACAACATTATCGCCAAACAAATTCCATCGTGGGGAGACATCGATAGCTTTACGTTCTTTCCTCATATAAAGCAGTGTTTGCTCACTACCTCCGCCAGTATTTTTATTGGTGTCGACAACAAAGATGAAATTAAAATGCTCAACCAAAACTTTGTCGACATGTTTGACGGAATGGTCAGTATTATTCAGAAAGAAATACCAGGCACAAAGTGGGCCAGCGCAAAGCGTGCTTTGCGCAACCTTAAACGGCACTATGAAAGCCTGATTCCGCTGCGCCGCGAAACAGATTCGAGCAGTGACTTCTTGAGTTACCTGAGTAAGGAGAAACAACCCGACGGCAGTTTCTTTAGCGATCAACAGATTGTTGACCATATCAATTTTTTGCTGATGGCTGCTCATGACACCACGGCATCCTCATTGACTAATATCATTATGGAACTGGCAAAAAACCCCCAATGGCAAGAACGCCTGCGGCAGCAGTCCAAAGGCCTATCTAAGGATTGCCTCGATTACGATGACCTTGAGGGGATGGTCGACTTTGATAATGTGCTGTTGGAGGCCCAGCGGCTGCATCCGTCAATTCCAATGTCTTGGCGGAGGAGCATTCGTGAATGCGAGATTGAGGGCTATGCGATACCACCCAACACATTGATTTATATGCCTTTGCTGCATAACTATCGCGATCCCACATGGTGGAGCAACCCTGATCAGTTCGATCCTGACCGCTTTTTGCCCGCTCGCTCCGAGCACAAAAGGCATAACTTTGCATTCACACCATTTGGCGGAGGCGCCCATAAGTGTATCGGCCTTCATTTTGCCGGCATGCAGGTAAAATGCTTTCTGCATCAGTTCCTATGCCGCTATCGGTTCACGGTAAAAGAAGGCTATGCACCAAAACTCATGATGATCCCGATGCCAAAACCCCAAGATGATCTACCATTGTATCTTGAAAAAATTTAAGCATAACAAATGGGCAGCGTGAGCACGCACAGTGGTCAAATTCACAGGATAGTAACAAAAAAGATATGAAAAAATTTCTATTATCGCTATTGCTTATCATTGCTGTACTGGTTGGACTATTGTATTTCAATCCTCAGATAAAACCCTCGCACAACGAGCCCTATGTTGCCTTAGGTGAGGAGTCGCAAGCGTCCGCACCAAGCGCCGATGACGTAATACAACGTGTACTTCTGTATGGTGACGCAGGACATTCTTCAATCGATCCATGGCAACCCAGTATGGCGAAGGTCGCTGATCGCGCCAGTCAATTCCCCGACCGAACCACGATCATCGCTCTTGGCGATAATATTTACTATCAAGGTTTTCCTCGCAAGGAAGCTGGCCAACAGGAGTGGACAGACGATCAGCTAGAATCTATTAGCTACCTCGATGCGCAGCTTAAGGTTGCCAAGGTTTCCGGTGCTAGCCTTTACCTAGTGCCGGGGAATCACGACTGGTACGCTACGGAGGTCAATAGCCAAGCGCTTCATATCGAGCAATACGGCCGCGAAAATAGCGCCAAGGTCTTTTTCGAACCCCGTGAAAGCGACGGCATAACGCTCCCACAATCAGTTAACTTTCCTGGCGTCAGCATCGTTTTTGTTGACTCCCAGTGGTGGTTAACGGGCGATAAACAGCATTCATCCGAGGCGGCGATGGCCGATGCATTCGCGAGCATTAGGCAGCAATATCCACTGAACCTCATCATTGTCGCCCAGCACCATCCTCTAGTTACTGAGGGGCCGCACGGAGGCTACCTCAGCGATTTTCGCTACTGGCTGATCATGAATATCCTGTATCAATTTTTTCCAGAAGCGGCTTCGCAGGATACGCATGATGCCAATTATCAATTAATGATCCAAGCGCAAAATCGGGTAATGAGCCAGTATGACCGTGTGATACACGCGGCCGGCCATGAACACAGCCTACAACTGATGCAGCCATTAGATAATGACAGCAGCGCTAGCTATCTATTAGTTAGCGGTGCTGGGAACAGCAATAAAGTCAGCGGTATTTGGCATAACGATAGATCCCGCTTTGCGCATTCCGCAGAAGGATTTGTGGAGTTGGACATTACTGCAGCGGGGGTTTATTTTCGCGCTTTTTCTATCGACAAAAAAAATCCGACCGCAGAATTCTGGTTAGACTTATAACAAAAACTTGAAAAAGAGATTGCCCAAAGCGACAGAAACTACTGGTTGTATCCAATCATAATATTAATGACACCATCAAAATGTATAACGCACGTCGAGTCCATAAAGACGCGGTGGCGCAAATGCTTTATTAGCGATGCCAAGGTTTTGCGCCTCGCCTACTCCGCCATCATAATACGTTTTGTCGGTAAGATTCTTGCCCCATGCCGTTACCATAAGTGCATCATTAACCTGCCAGCTTAAGCGCGCATTGAAAACTGTAAAGCTGTCTGTGGTCGCAGCCTCTCTCGCCAATGGAATACTCCAACTCAGCGCGTCGAACCCCCAGTATAGCTCATCGCGATAGTAAGCATCAGCACGCGCCGTCCAATCACCGAAACTTGTGCTCCAATCGTATTGAACACCAAGGTTAAACGTTAACTCCGGTAGTGAAGGGAGGTCCTCGTCCGATCGATCTAAACCTATGACCTCACCGCCCTCGAAGGTAAAATCTTGGAATTCTTTAAACACACCGTCGGCATAACTTGCGGAAAAATTAATCAACCAGTTTTCAGTCGGCAGCGCTGTTACCTCTAACTCCGCCCCCTTAATCTGCGAGTCTCCCGCATTGACTACGCCCTGAAAACTACCAACAGCATTTGGATCCTGTTCTGGACGCGCGACAAAAAGCTGCATATTACTGTAATCCATATTGAACAGCGCAGCGTTTACGCGCAAGCGATTATCCCAAGCATCGAGTTTCGCGCCCACTTCGGTGCTATAAATCTCCTCCTCATCAAACGGAATAAGTTCACCGGTAGAGAAGTCAGAGAATCCTCCAGCTTTGAACCCCTTGGTGTAACTAACATAGAGCAACAGTCCATTGATCTTATCTGACAACATATCATCTGGAAAGTTATAACCAATACTGGCCATCGGTGTCAGACTGTCGAAATTCTTGTTCGCCTGCAGATTTTCCTGTTCACCTAACGGTAAAGGGAGCACGTCCAATGCGCTATTGAAAAACACGTCAGTGGGCAACAACGCTGTAAGTCCCGGAATAATCAAGGCGCCTGGCACATCTGCATAGGCTTCCCAAGGCGGTATTGAATCTTGCCGGCGTGTCTTAACGTCCCGCTGCTCGTAGCCGTAGCGCAGGCCCGCCGTTAACTCAAGTTGCTCGGTGAAATCCCAGCTCCACTGGGTATAAATCGAGTAGGAATCATTTTTATTGGTCTGTCCGGTTTCACTGTAATTAGACAGCGCCGCGACCAATCCGTCTGGCAGGTCCCCTCCGCTTGCTCCCCAGACTCCATTAACACCATTCCAGTTTGCAAGGTTACCGGTATCCGTTTTGTCATTCATATAATAAAAACCCGCCGTATAATGCAACGAGTCGTCAAGTAAATCGCCATTCAACTGAAATTCCTGACTTATCTGCGTGGAGTCACCGTCTTTCAGAGAGAATTGCCCGCTTGGCTGCCCAACAAAACTGTTGGTGACGACGAAATTCGGTGTTTCCTGATACACCCAGGCAGTAATGCTGCGAAAGCTGGTAGTGTCGTTGACTTCCCACGCGGCATTTATAGAGGCCAAGCTCGCGTCCACCGTAAATTTTCGTTGTGGAGGATAGTAAGGCGACACCGAATCACTGGCCTCCTCACAATAATCTGCAATTCCCTTAAAGCCGCTGACAGGCGTAATCAGTCCTTGGGCCTGAAGTTGAGCGGCCGGGTTGGTCACCACACAGTTACCATTGGCGAGCAAATTTTCTCGAATACGATTGTGAAAAAGTCCAAAATCGACCGTGACATCGTCCGAAGGCAGCCACAGTAATTGTCCGAAGACACCTTGCCTATCATCGTTATTCAGATCCGTGCCGTCACTTGGATCATTCCACCCACCATCGGCCTGTACGCTGGTAACCGTCAGCTTACTCATCAGGCTATCGTTGATGGGTATGTCAACAGAGGCCTTGACGCTGAGTTGGCTTAGATTCCCAACTGTCACCTGACCGAAGCCTCCAAACTCATCCGACGGCTTTACCGTCGTGACCAGCAAGGCACCCCCAGTAGTATTTTTGCCAAACAATGTACCCTGCGGCCCACGCAGAACCTGCACAGATTCAATGGCCGCTAGATCCAGCAATTGGCCTTGGGGTTTCAGTAGAAAG
>PKDD01000123.1 GCA_002862465.1 Haliea sp. | reverse complement strand
CACTGCAGTCATCGGCGATTTATCCCGGCAAAACTCTCTTGCCACATCTAACAACATAGCCTGCTCTTCACTGAAGGTCAGGGTAGTATTTCCAATAAGCGACATAGTCATTCCCTACTTCGGTAAACCGAGCACATGTTCCGCAATAATGTTGGCCTGCACTTGGCTGGTACCGCCACCAATTGTGGCAGAGAAACTGTTCAAATAGGCACGCTGCCAAAAGCCTCCCTGACGTGCATCATCATCACCCACATAAAGAGCTCCCTCAGCGCCCTGCAAGTTAATCGCCAGTTGGCGCATACGCCGCGTCATTTCAGTGCCCCGTAATTTATGTGACAGCGGCAACGAACCTGGATAGTCAGTGGTCAAGTGTCCAATACGGGCCCGCCGATCACCTAAAAACAAGGCCTTCTCCTCCATGATGGCTTCTACCACCTGATCACGCACCACGGGGTCTTCGAGGACTGGTGCGCCATCGCGCCTCACGCCATCAAGCTGACTAATCATGTCATCGACCGTCATCCGCACCATAGACTGCCCACCGGCGGCACCGGCCTCAGCCCCGCGCTCATACTGCAGCGTCTTCATGGCAATCTTCCAACCCTGCCCCTCCTCACCCATTATGCTGTCGGCGGGGATGCGTGCATCCGTAAAAAAGGTTTCTGTGAAGCCAAACTCACCGGTGAGTTTGCGGATAGGACGCGTGTCAATGCCCGACACATGCATAGGCGAAAGGAAGAAGGACAGCCCGTCATATTTGCGAGGTGAATCCGGGTTGGTGCGCGCCAGCAGTATCATATACTTAGCGAAGTTACCCATAGTCGTCCAGATCTTCTGGCCATTAAGGACATATTCATCACCATCGCGCACAGCGCGGGTCTGAGCGTTACCAAGATCTGACCCGTGATCAGGCTCAGAGAAACCCTGACACCAGACATCTTCTGCATTGAGGATGCCTTTTAAATATTTCGCTTTTTGCTCCTCGCTACCAATGTCATTTATCAGCGGCCCAGCCCAACCCAGCCCGATCACATTGAAACAAATCGGCACTGCAAGACGACGCATTTCCTTATCGGCAATACTCTGATAAATGGGCTCCACTCCACAACCACCGTATTCCTTAGGCCAAGCCATACCCAGATAACCGGCCGACCAAATCTTATGCTGCCAATTCCGCAGAAAATCCAGTTGCCGCTCGTCTCCCACCTCCATGAAAGTCTGGGGCAAGAGAAATCCGGGGTCTGCGGGACTGTTGTCTTTCATCCAGGCCGCGACTTCAACCCGAAACTCATTTAATTCCTGCTCACTAGCACTCATGGTATGTCACTCCGCACCGGGGAGCGATAAAGGCTCACCTTGTTCATCAGCCCGCTTAAAGCCTGGGCGATCCATTAGTCGTTGCAAGTAGGCCGCAGTCTGCGGCTTGTATTGCCCATCAAGCTTCAGCGCTTTACCGAGATAAAGAGCATAACCAATTGCTATGTCGGCGATTGTGAAGCGGTTGTCCACCAAGTATTCATGAGACTCGAGGTGACGATCCAGACGCCGCAAGCGGGAGATGTACCACTTACTATAATCATCCGCCACTGCCTGCTTCTCGGGCGTAGGCTCCAAAAAATAATAGCGCATGGCAATTGTCTGGGGGAACGTCAATGTAGCGTCAGAGTGATGCAGCCAGTTTAAGTAGGCACCATATTCAGGGTGAGAGGACTGCAGACCAAAATCATAACGCTGATAGCGATCCACCAGATACTGGCAAATGCCCGTGGACTCCGTCATTTCAGTATCGCCGTCTACGAAGTAAGGCACTGTGCCAAGACTATTGACCTTGAGGTACTCCCGCTCAAACATACGCGGAGGGAAAGGGAGTATTTCTACCTCGTATGCCAGCGCCATCTCCTCTAGTGCCCATAAAGGACGCAGTGAGCGCGCACCGCTGCAATGCCATAATTTCATATCTATAATCCGTACTGGCGCGCGGCCAAATCGCGCATGATTTCCTCGGAACCGCCGCCGATCGCGTTAACCCGAACCTCACGATAAATACGCTCCACCCGACTGCCGCGCATATACCCAATACCCCCCAGAATCTGCATCGCTTCGCGGGCACAGAACTCCATGGTTTCGCTGGCCTGCACCTTAAGCAATGCAATATCGCCAGGATTTGCATTGCCCGCCTCGAGAGATTCGAAGCACATACGGATATAGGCTTGGGTGGCATTCAATTTTTGTTTCATCTGGACAATTTTATGCCGAATCACCTGATGATCCGCCAGTCGCTTACCGAAAGTCTTACGCTCGCGCGCCCATTCTGCGGCTTCTTCAAGACACACACGCCCCGAGGCTTCCATAGAAGCCGCCATGGCCATACGTTCGCCATTAAAATTGGTCATTATGACCAGAAAACCTTGGTTTTCCTCACCAATAAGATTCTCTACCGGCACACGGACGTTATCAAAATAAAGGGTGGCGGTATCGGAGGCCCACCAGCCCTGCTTTTTATCCAACTGCGTACGACTGAAACCCTCGGCGTCGGTCGGTATCAACAACATCGAAACCCCCTTTGCGCCCTCCCCACCGGTACGCACCGCCGTGGAGACCCAGTTTGCGCGCATACCGCCGGTGATGTAAGTCTTAGAACCATTCACGATGTAGTGATCCCCGTCACGCACAGCAGTGGTTGCTAACTGCGCCACATCGGAGCCGCCGCCCGGCTCAGTGATGCCCAGAGCAATATGCTTCGCACCCGACAACACAGGGGGGGCCACCATCTCCTTCAGTGCTTGCGAACCCCAGTTAATGACTGGCGGCAGACCAATACCATGCACCATCAAACTAGCGGGGATACCACCAACACCGATACGTGCCAATTCTTCATTCGCAATCCACATATGCCATGAATCAATGCCTTCCCTCACGCCACCAAACTCTTCGGGGTAGCCTAAGCCAAGCAAGCCTACAGCGGCGGCCTTAGGCCACAGCTCAATCGGTATATGGCAGGCCTCGTCCCAATCCTCGGCATGCGGCATGATTTCGGTATCGATAAACCTACGCAACTGCGTCCGCCACTCATGGTGTTCTTCGCGCAGGTTAGGGTTGGCCATGCGGGCGCTATCGAAGTCTAAGGACATAGGTTGATCTCGCGATGAATTAAGGATGAAAACACAATAATAGTAGTAGAATATGCCGCTAAGTGCATGCGTTAATGCGCCATTGATTTGAGCATAGGTGACAGCTGCCTTTGCGACATCAACTTTGATTACGTTTCGCCGCCGCTGCGCATCTGGTTAATGCTGGTGAGAACGGAGCCCTAGTACTTTAATCGCCAAGCTTCATATCCGCCGTCCATGCTGTAAACCTCTTCATACCCCTGATTAACAAAATAGTCTGCCGCGCCTTGGCTTGAGTGACCATGATAACAATATACCAACAATGGCTGATCTTTATCAGTTGCCGCTAAAAACTCTTCGATACTGTTTTGCTGGATATGAATAGCGTTTCCAATATTGCTCGCGGCATAGGCGCCTGCATCCCGCACATCTGCGATAGTAATACCGCCTTCGTCTATAAGCGCCTTTGCTTCTTCGACCGATATACATTTAAAAGCCATATTTTTCCTCCACAACTGAGACGCACCCAGACTATAGCAGCAGTATAGCGAAATGATATCGCTATTGATGTATTCCCAGCGCAACGCTAGCAACACTTGCTTTTGATAACACCGAGAATAGGCGCCAACCCCAGTGATCGAGACTGGGGTTTTTAGAGGCGATCGGAAACAACGAATCCATTATGCTCCGACGGGTACTCCGACCGACAGGAACGAATATACCTCTATACCGATATGACTCTAGAGATTCTGGAGGAGATTGGTGTGCCAGTGTCACCGTTTATCAGTTCCAACTTGCCTGCAAACTGCTCAGAAATATAAGAGAAACTTGAGGTGGAAAATCAAGGCTAGTGTCTGCTTTGACTGGAACCGGCGGAGAATATATCAAGCAAAACTGGCTGATTCCCGCTTCATCTTCATGCAGATCGGCGATGAAAATGTTGACCGTGTTCGGGCGGTAATGAGTGAGGTGTTTGGGGACCAAAACTTCATCAGCGTAATCGCCGTTCAGACGACCACTGGGTTTGAGGCGGGCTATTTAGGCAACGTGCCTGACTTTATCTCCTGGTATGCCAAGGATAAATCATCCGGGAAATCGAATTCTCCCTTCTGTATCAGAGTGTATTACATAAGCAGATACAAACGGGGAAGAATTAGACAGCCAGTCAAACGAATGATGATGACTATTTTTGTCAATACAGGTGAAAAGAGGAATCTGACGCGCTAAATCATGAATCTGAGAGGAATCCAATCTAGCTATCTCAAGCAACCGTTCTGATCCGCGGCCCGCTGCAGGCAGTGCTGCTTGCCGCTACCAACTTCAATCCTGTGCTGTGCTCTGCTATTGACCTGATTTTATACAACATTTACTATATGTTAATGATTATCATTATTGAATGTAATTTCATCTAGATAGCTCCGCACTATTGTGCGACTACCGCTCCTGCGTTCCGGATAGCAACGCTTGTTTTAATCGAGAGTGGTTAGAAGTCACCACGACCGCATTATTGGAGTCAGAAAATGTCTTTCAACGGACGCACACGCAGCGCTATCAACCGATACCTTTCGTACCCGATTACAGCGATCACACTGTCATCGCTAGCGCTCGCTCCCGCTATCGCGCAGGAAGCCGGCACAGCGTCGCAGAATTCACATAACGACACCGCTCAGATGGAACACATACTGGTGCTAGGAGAGAAGCTCCAACGCTCTTATCTCGAAACTTTCAGTAGCGTCGGCATCGTTACGGCACAAGAAATGGAGGATTATGACATTGCCGATACCAGCGATGCGTACAAGCGGCTGGCTAACGTACGCGCCTTTTCCCAAGGCGCCGGCAGCAAGAGTATTGCGATCCGCGGCCTGAATGCCGACGGCGTTACCCAGCCGGCAAACTCCGCAGCGCTAATATCAATGGTCGTGGACGGCGTAACCCAGTCTACTGAGGGTTTGAAACGAGGCTCTCGAGGGCTGTGGGACATGGCACAACTAGAAGTTTACCGCGGACCGCAAAGCACCACGCAAGGGCGCAATGCTCTGGGTGGCACCGTCGTCCTCAAGAGCGAAGACCCAACTTTCAAGCCTGAATACAAGTTTCGCGCCGTGTATGGCGAACTCGACCGGGAAGAAGTGGCCGGCGTTATTTCAATGCCTATAGTCGATGACGAACTGGCTTTGCGCCTCAGCGGCGAGCACTCCGAGAAGACCAGCGATATTGATTTCAGCGACCCAGCGAACAAACGCTTCGCCAAGGACAAATACCACAATGTGCGCGGCAAATTACTATACATGCCAAACCAAATGGACGAGTTGCGGGTACTGTTGACTGTCAGCGATGTGCACGATTCACCTTCCTCGTCCCCGGTGACTGGCCCCGATTTTTACGACCGCAATTTCTCTGGCAATTCCGTTTTCGCCGAGGGTCGAGAGATGGATTTACAAAATTATAACGCGGACATTTCTTGGGACATGGGTGACGGCCTCACCCTACGATCCATTACCAGCTATAACGACACTGAACTCAAAATTACTAGTGTGCCGTCATCGCCAATATTTTTCCGCGACGATCAACGTAAGGACGGCGATTTCATGCAAGAGTTTCGCGCGGAACTGAACGAAAAAATCGCGGGATTTACCGGTGTCGCCGGTCTGTTCTATGGTGACTTTGACCAAAAAGTAGATTCCGATACACAATATATTTCCAACGGCACGCCCACCTTTACGCAGATCGGCACCTTCCGCAACAGCACCGAAACCTGGGCGGCGTATGCCGATCTGCGCTATAGCCTGACTGAACGGCTGTCGCTACTTGCCGGTGGTCGCTACCAGAAAGACAACGTGCGCAACGCGGGTAATGTGGAATCTATTCCCGCGGGCGGCAGTACCTACGACCTGGACTCCGATTTCGACGTGTTCCTGCCGAAGCTCGGCCTGTCTCTGAATGTGACCGATAACCAGACGCTCGCCCTGACAGCCAACCGAGGCTACCGACAAGGTTTTTCGGAGACGCTTGTCGGCACCAGCGAAATCGTTGACGTAGATCCTGAATACGTGTGGTCCTATGAGATCGCTTACCGAGTCTCCGCGCTGAACGGCAAACTGGTACTGGGCACAAATGTGTTCTACAACGACTACACGGATCAACAAGTCGCCGTCGTCGATTCCCAATTTGCCCCGCTAAGCAACACGTTGAACGCAGGTGACTCGAGTTCATGGGGTACTGAAGTGGAAGCGCAGTACGCCTTCGCTTTCGGACTGCGCCTATACGGTGCACTGGGGCTACTGAAGACGGAACTGGGTGACTTTTCTTCCGAAGCGTGCCCGAATGACAGCTGCGATGGCAACCAGTACGGGGAAGCGCCGGAAATGACGGCCTCGTTGGGCGGGGATTACAAGCATGCTTCGGGCGTGTTCGGTAGCATCTCCACAAGCTACACCGGCGAGTTTTACAAAGGCATTATCAACAGCAAGGATCTCGAAGTTGGCAGTAGCTTTGTAGTGGATGCCAAGATCGGCTACGAGTTCGGCCAATACCGGGTCAGCGCCTACGCCAACAATCTGCTGGACGAGAACTACATGACAGGCATCATTGCGCCAAACGAAGCCTATGTGGGTGACGCTCGAGCCATAGGTGTGGAAATACTGGCGACGTTCTGATTGGGCTGTTCCTCAAGTGCGAGTTCAAATAGCTGTTGTGCCTGGTTGTAATCCTGATGTAAAGCAGGGGTATCCAGAAAATGGTCTCAGGTATCCAACTCGGCCCAGAAGACGGTTAACGCACCCGCATAAAATGCTATGAAAAGAGCTAGGCCAGAGCCAAGCCCGGTCCAGGAGTGCACATCAAGAAACGTTTTCAAAGTCGATGCTTTCATACACCGGCAATCCCGAGGAGCTTCAGCGAGATCAATCCAAAGCCTAGTCCGGTGATGCCGCAGAGCACGGCGGCCGCTGCACGCGCTGTCGGCAACACGTAACTGGCGCAGGCCAATCCAACCCAGGCCGGGAATACCATCAATAGCGCGGGCATAGTCAGCTGGCTGGCCACCAGAAGCAGCGCCAGGCACAAACCAATAAGTGCCACCGTGGCCGGCATTGACAGCACCATCGCCACCGATGACCTAGCGAGCACTGGACTTTCCTTCCCCAGAAGTCACAAGATCCCCCCCATAACGAATAGCAAGATCGAGCAAGGGCATTACCATGCAGGCCAGGAAATAGGCTGACAATAAGGCGTAAACTCCAGACCAGAATCCGCCCAGCGCCCTCCCGATACCAAAGGCAGCAATCATAAAGCCCAGTGCTAGGCCAAACAGCGCTAGCCTGCCCACCCCTTTGGCATACCGGACTCCCAAATGGCTAAAAGCTGCAGACACCGTGACTAGGAGCAGGCTTATGACGATTGCATTGATAATAGCACCCCTTTTTGGAAGTGGTTGCTGAATACGTTTCTCGTGCCCCCTCTAACCGATCAAGGTATGACGGGGAACCCATATTCCTCCGGATTAAAAACAGACTAGCTTAAAAAAACGTTTCCGACTAAATCCAGCGCCTCACGCACGCACAATAATCTGCAAACTGTTCGGGAAACAGGCCCCGCAGCATTGCCTCTTCAGGACTGATAAAACGTAACCAAATGATCACAACGAACACCGGGGGCACCAGCAAAGCCGTGCTGGCACCCACCGTAACTGCGCATCCCCACAAGACCAAAGACATACCCAAATACATGGGATTACGCGAATAGCGATAAACTCCGTCCGTCACCAGTACAGAAACGTTGCGAAAGGGTATAACGCCTGTTTCGGCGCGACTAAATAAACCTCCCGCACTCACCAACAACCAAAGCCCAAAGACAATAAGAACTCCTCCCAGCACCTGCCCTGCAAAACTAGTAAAGCGCGGCCCCGCAAAATATTCATTACAGGTAAAAACCGCCACAAGCCCTAAAAGCAACCAAACTGGTGGGTAAATTATCCGCTTGGCCATATCGATAGTCCTCAAATCAATGCGTGGAAACGTGAATACCAACAGGCTCCGCACTACCAATCGCATACGCAAGAATCAGCCCTAAGAGAAAAGCGAGGGTCAGCTTGATCCGGTCGTGGCTGTGGAAGTGCACCTCAGGCAACAAGTCGCTCAAAGCAATACAAATGAAGGCACCAGCAGAAAACGCTAGCGCTGCCGCCACTATATAATTGGTGCCATCCGCTAAAGCTTCTGCGCCAAAGAAAAACAGCAGTGCTCCCAGCGGACACATAAGAGCAAATACCAGATTCGCGATGGTTTGTGCTTTGCGGCTGCGTCCTCCCGCCGCCATCACGCTGACAATAGACATGGCATCGAGAGGCTTGTGCAGCAGTATAGCGAGAAATACACCCACCCCTATAAAGCCATCTCCGGAACCGCTGGCCAGCATTACCGCGCCCAGTGCCACACCATCAATGAGCGTGTGCACCGCCAGTCCAAGACCAAGACCGACCCAGCTTAACCCATGAGCAGAGCTCTCATGCGCACCGTACCGATGGTGATCATGCTGGGCTAAATCCCCAACAGTGAACTCGTGTTGTTGAAAGTGAAACACGCGCAGCAGCAGCAGCATCACCACCAGACCAATCATCAACCACCAAATCGCAGTATCAATACCATGCAAACCTCCGACCATCGCCGCGCTATGGGGGAGCAGATGATAAAACGCCACGCCCAGCATTAAGCCTGAGACAAGACTCATGACTAGCTGTGTGCGAGTGTGAGTCATTTTGATCCAGCCCGGCAACAGGCCACCGATAACAGAAAATCCCGCGATCCCCAGGCAATACACGATGAGTAACTGAATTGGGGACATCGGTATACTCGCTATAACAGGGTTAGTAAGACAATACGCATTATTCCATATTCGACAGCACTTGTAAGCGCCGCAGCTACCGATTCGCGGTTTATGGGTCAGACGTTACATAGCCGAAGACTGACTGTATTGGTCAGTCCGCATGTACGCAAAAGACATTGACACCTAAACTAATGGACATTAGTTTATCGCCTACAGAAGAGGAAGCCACAATGTCTATATACGAACCAATCGAATCAACAGACTCTCGACGTCATTTACAACTGCGCAATCCCGCCACGATGGAACTCACAGGCGAAATGATCTGCGCCAATGCAGAGGATGTCGCAAACGCTATTGCTAAGGCCAGAGCGGCACAGCCCGCTTGGGCCGCCACGAGCATGAAAGAGCGCGCGGCCGTGGTCGAGCGTGCGTTGAAAATTGTACTCGAGCGGCAGGACGATATCATCGACGTAGTGGTCAAAGAAACAGGTAAGGCTCGAACGGACGCTATGAGCATGGAGGTCTTTTCAGTCGCAGATCAGTTGTGCTACTACGCTAAAAATGCCGAGAAATTCCTCAAGCCGCGCAAGCGGAAGATACATGGCATTTTGGGCCTGATGAAACAACTGCGCATTCTTTATAAGCCACTGGGAGTGGTGGGCCTAATTACTCCCTGGAATGGCCCTTTTGTCCTCGTCATGAACCAAGTCGCTCAGGCCATACTTGCGGGAAATACCGTCGTTGCAAAGGGCTCTGAGGTTACCCCTTATTCAGCAAAACTGGCAGAAGAAATTTTTCTTCAAGCCGGTCTGCCTGAAGGCGTGCTCCAAGTACTGCTTGGTGACGGCGATACGGGCGCCGCCATTGTGCGTGGTGGCGTAGATAAAGTGTCCTTTACCGGCTCAGTCGCCACCGGCCGCAAGGTCGCCGAAGCCTCGGCCAGTCAGTTGATACCATGTACGCTAGAACTTGGCGGCAACGACGCTATGATTGTCTGCGCTGATGCCGACTTGGATAGAGCCGCAGATGGGGCCTGGGTAGGCTCGTGCATGAACACCGGTCATTACTGCTGCGGAACAGAGCGTATTTATGTGGTGAAGGAAGTATATGATGAATTCATGGGCTTGATACTCGACAAAGGTAAAGGCCTCCGCCAGGGTTCAGAGCACGGCTGGGACGAAGATATAGGCGCCGTATTTTGGGACAAGCAAATGGCCATCATCGAAGCTCATGTGGAAGATGCACGGGCTAAGGGAGCCACTATTTTGATGGGGGGACGGCGCAATCCAGATCTTCCGGGCCTGTATTACGAGCCTACCGTCATTACTGAGGTCGACAACAGTATGGACATCATGTTGCTGGAGACATTTGGCCCCGTTTTGTGCGTCCAGAAAGTAGATGACGAGCATGAAGCCGTGGCTTTGGCCAATGACTCTGAGTTTGGACTCAATGGCAATGTGTGGACCAAGGATAAAGATAAGGGATACCGACTTGCGGCAGCTATCGATACTGGCGCCTGCAGTGTCAACGACATGGCAGTGAGCTATGGAATTCCCGCCGCACCGTTTGGGGGGAAGAAAAACTCAGGGCTGGGCCAAGTTAACGGCAAAAAAGGCATCCGTGGTTATTGTCATGAAATGCCTATCGTAATCGATCGCTTCGGTGGAAAAATGCAGAACGGATATCCGTACAGCGCGAAAAGCGCTGAGGGCATGAAAAAACTGATGAATTTCCTCTGGGTTAAGACATCTCTGGGACGTTGGCTGAGCTAAGTCAGCCCGAGCAGGCATGTCTCACGACCGCTGGATAGCGCCTAAAGCAGAACCAGATTATCGCGGCGGATCAGTTCTTCATCGCCCTGATAACCAAGTGCTGACTCGATGTCACTTGACGATAAACCCAAGATAAGGAGCGCTTCAACCGCACTGTAATTCACCAGTCCGCGCGCAACCTCTCGCCCTTCGGAGTCGTGGCAAGACACCATATCCCCGCGGGCGAAATCTCCTTGAACACCACAGACATCTAGCGGCAGCAAACTGCTTTCAGATTCGACTAGCACGCGCACCGCATTCTCATTCAGATCGATGCGCCCTGAGGGCTGCTCCACACCTGCAAGCCACTGCTTGCGCGCATGATTAGGCCGTATACCAGTCCTTAGCCAAGTTCCAACATTGGCACCTGCCACAACACTATTCAGACTGCCCTCCACTCTGCCTGAAGCAATCACCGTTTCCGTGCCAGAGCGGGCTGCCAGGCGCGCAGCACGGAGCTTCGTAACCATCCCACCACGACCCAGAATACCACCTTCTCCCGCCATATCATCCAGTCGATCGTCTTCTACATCACATGACTCGATTAGCTCTGCTGCCGGGTTGCAGCGAGGATCCTCAGCACAAAAACCCTCCTGATCAGTTAGCAGGACCAGCACATCAGCATCGATAAGGTTGGCCACCAAAGCGGCCAAAGTATCGTTGTCTCCAAATCGAATTTCTTCCGTTATCACGGTATCGTTCTCATTGACAATCGGCACTACACCCAACTGCAATAGTGTCTGCAGCGTACGGCGTGCATTTAGATAACGATCTCGGGCCACCACATCATCATGCACCAGTAATATTTGCGCAGTGGCAACATCATACTGTTTAAATGCCGCCTCATAGCACTGCACCAGCGCCGACTGTCCTACCGCAGCAGCCGCTTGCAGTTCGTGTATAAGCTGCGGGCGAGCGGCCCACCCCAAGCGAACCATACCTGCCGCAACCGCACCGCTAGAGACTAAAACCACCTCACAACCGCTGTTGCGCAACTGCGCCAACTGCTTTACCAACGTCTTAATAACATCAACGTCAAGACCACGGCCATCATCGGTGAGCAGTGCGCTCCCAACCTTGACTACCCAGCGTCGTGCGCCGGCAATTTCTGCTCTTTCAGTCATTTGCTGTCCTATGGACGATACTCTACGTCAACATCATCTTCAAAGTCATCATCTTCAAAATCATCAATATCGTCATCTGCCAATGGCGCGCGACTCTGCTCTAAGCGCAGTTCATCGATACGCTGTCGACCTTCAAACTGCATACGGCTCTGCAATTCTTTCTCGGCATCTGCTAACTCGGGGTGCGCCGCTTCCCGTGCGCGGCACTCCTCCAGATAGCTCATCAAGTCGCCACACATCGCTGCTGTGCCCTCTGATCGAATCGCAGCAACAGAATAGACTCGGCCTTGCCACTCCAGCGCCGCCAGCACCGCACTGCGGCGTTTGGCAAATGTTTCCGCATCCACGAGATCGCTTTTATTAAGCACCAACCAGCGCTCACGTTGAGCGAGCGCTGGGCTGAAACGTTCCAATTCCCGCACAATACTGAGCGCTGCGTCCGCTGGTTCGACACCGTCATACGGAGCCATGTCGACCAGATGCAAAAGAATACGGTTTCGCGTAAGGTGCTTCAGAAAACGGATACCAAGACCAGCACCATTAGAAGCGCCCTCGATTAAACCGGGAATATCCGCCATAACAAAGCTTCGGTGTGCCTCTACACTCACAACACCGAGGTTGGGTACCAGCGTTGTAAAAGGATAATCAGCTACCTTAGGTTTAGCGGCGGACACGGACCGAATTAGCGTCGATTTACCCGCATTTGGCAGCCCCAGAAGACCCACGTCTGCCAACACCTTGAGCTCTAACTTCAGGCTACGAACTTCTCCATCACTGCCGGGTGATGTCTGCCGGGGAGCGCGATTAGTGCTGGATTTGTAGCGCGCATTCCCTAGACCGTGGAACCCTCCCCGCGCGACGACCAAGCGTTGGCCCGGTACTGATAGGTCCCCTAATACCTCACCCAGATCTTCATCAATAACCGTAGTGCCTAGCGGCACGCGCAACACTAAATCTTCCCCACTCTTACCAGTGCAGTTGCGTCCAGCACCGGTTTCACCCGTTTGAGCTCGGTAATGGCGCTGGAAGCGAAAGTCGATCATAGTATTGAGGGCCTCGTCAGCCTCAACGATGACACTACCGCCATCGCCTCCGTCGCCACCGTCAGGACCACCTCTTTCAACATACTTTTCGCGCCGGAAACTCAGGCAGCCGTTACCGCCTTTGCCGGCGTATACATTGATACTTGCCTCATCTACAAATTTCATCTTTACCCCTGACTAGAGCACCTGATCGCTTAGTCACCAAAACATCTGACGGCTGGGACTATCGTGGGCATAAAAAAAAGCCCCGTCAATTGACGAGGCCCTTGATCGCTTGGCTTCTATGCCATCGATTCAGGCGCTCACAACCTGCACAAACTTGCGACTTTTTGGACCACGAACTATAAATTCTATCTTGCCATCGGCCTTAGCGAACAGCGTATGGTCCTTGCCAATCCCAACATTTTCTCCGGGATGGAAGCGCGTTCCACGCTGACGCACTATTATGTTTCCGGCCTTCACCGCCTCACCGCCAAAGCATTTAACGCCCAGACGCTTACTGACCGAGTCGCGCCCGTTACGTGTACTACCACCAGCTTTCTTATGTGCCACTTTCTAAGCCCTCCCTCAAGCCGTAATGCCCGTAATTTTAATCTCAGTAAACCACTGACGATGGCCAGTTTCTTTACGAAAATGCTTACGGCGATTAAATTTAATGATCTTGATCTTCTTATGCCGGCCGTGGCTAATCACCTCAGCAGAAACTTTTCCGCCAGTGACCAACGGAGTACCAATCTTAATTTCAGCGCCGCCAACCATCAGGACTCTATCAAATTCGATAGTTTCTCCTGTGGGCACTTCAATTTTTTCAAGTTTAAGGGTTTCACCCTCGATGACACGATGCTGCTTACCACCGCTTTCTATTACTGCGTACATATCGCGCTCCGTTTAGTTAGCCTTCTCGCATTTACATTCATCCCTTAAAATCAAGGGGGCAGAGCTAGGCACAAACAGTTAAATTGGACTCCGATGCCTACAACATCAGTCAGTCCTCCTCCGAGGGCGGCGATTTTACTTAAATTGGACTCACGGAGCAAGGGTTTATTTTTCATCAAAACAAGGAGTTGCGCTTAGCCTCAAAGAGCGCCTCCACCTGCCGCTGGCTTGACAGGTCGATGGGCGCACCCTAGCATGCTTCTGCACTTTTTATTTGCCAATGTCACCCTATGGAACAAATATACGCCTCGGTAGCACAGGAATTCGAGCGAGTTAATCAACTCATTATCGAACAGCTCCACTCTGATGTTGATATGGTGGAGAATGTTGGGCACTACATTGTTGATGCCGGCGGTAAACGACTGCGCCCTTTGTTGGCCCTTCTAAGTGCCTCCGCCTTGGGGGATTGCAACGACGAGCATGTCACTTTTGCTGCAATAATCGAATTTATACACACCGCTACTTTATTGCATGACGACGTGGTTGACCTTTCCACCTTGCGCCGGGGACGCGCCACTGCTAACACTAAGTTTGGCAACGCCCCTTCAGTATTGGTAGGCGACTTCCTGTATACGCGCGCTTTTCAATTGATGGTTCAGCTAGGGAACATGTCTATCTTGACCCATATGGCAGAGGCTACCAATATTATTGCCGAGGGTGAAGTCTTACAATTAAGCCAAGCGGGCAATGTGAATATGAGCGAAGTGCAGTACCTCGACGTGATTACCCGAAAAACCGCTATTTTATTTGCGGCTGCCTGCTACGGAGCAGCCACTTTATCAGGCGAAGAGGAACAAAATCGAAATGCTCTGAAAGCATTCGGCCTCAATCTCGGTATCGCCTTCCAAATGATTGACGATGTTCTGGATTACGACGGCATTGCCGACGCGATGGGTAAAAATGTGGGGGATGACCTCACAGAGGGCAAAGTCACTCTGCCGCTAATACACGCGCTGCGCGTGGCTAGTAATGCCGAGCAAGCGGTGATCCGCCATGCAATCACTGAAAAGAGTAGCGATCAGATTGATCAGATTATTATGATCGTCAGGCGGTGTGGCTCCATCGACTACACCCGAGCACGCGCCAGACACCACTATGACCTCGCGCTGGAGAAATTGGCTACACTGCCAGCCGGCAAAGCGCGTGATGCCCTCGAGCGCATCACGGAGCTATCAATCAATCGAAATCACTAGTATAGGCTAGGGCATTATTAATGACACCGCGCACCCTCCTGCCAGACCTTCAAGCCTATGCAGACGTAAAAGCGCATGCTGCTTCGCTCAAACAGGCGTCGCTAGAACGACTCTTTGAGGAAGATAACAGTCGCGCAGAGAGATTTACTGCTGAAGCTGCGGGCCTGCACTTTGATTACTCTAAGCACCTACTAACCAAACATGCGCTGGCATCTCTGCTTAAATTGGCAAGTCAGGCTGGGATGCCAGAGAGTATCGGCGACCTGTTCAGCGGAAAATCTGTCAACAACACAGAGGACCGACCTGCGCTGCATACCTTATTACGGGCATCCAGTAACGAAGAACATGCCGAGAAATTCAAACACGTCATCGCAACCCGGGATCGCATGCAGATCATCGCCCAAAAGCTTAATCGAGGCGAGCACACGGGTTACTCCGGCGCGGTCATTACAGATGTCGTCAATATTGGGATTGGCGGTTCTGATCTCGGTCCCAGACTTGTCACGTCAGCCTTAAAGCCCTTCCAAGGCGAGGTCCGATGTCACTATGTAGCCAATGCGGATCCCGCTGACCTGCAGAATACTTTACTGCACTTGAATCCGGCCTCCACGCTATTCATCATCTGCTCAAAATCCTTTCGCACTGAGGAGACGCTCGCAAATAGTCTCGAGGCACGAGCATGGATGTTAACCGCCGGCGCAAAAACCGAGGAACTAGAAAAACATTTTCTGGCTATCACCACCAATTTGCAGGCAGCAGAAGATTTCGGGATACCCTCAGGTCATTGTCTACCCTTATGGGATTGGGTAGGCGGTCGTTACTCCGTTTGGTCCGCAATTGGACTCAGCTGCGCCATTGCTTTGGGCTGGGAACGGTTCGCCGAATTGTTGGCTGGGGCCGAGTCGATGGACCAACATTTTAAAACCAGCGCACCAAGTGCCAATATGCCCTTGCTCATGAGCCTTTTGGAGCTGTGGTACTGTAATTTTCTTGGTGCCAAAAATCATGTTGTGCTTCCATATGACCATAGCCTAGAGCGCTTACCTAACTTCTTGCAGCAGCTGACTATGGAAAGTAACGGTAAGCGTGTCAGCGCAGACGGCCAACCCCTTGATTACACCACTGGGCCGGTTCTATGGGGGTCAACGGGCACCTTGGGTCAGCATTCTTTCCATCAACTTTTGCATCAGGGCCAACTGCTGTGCCCTGTAGACTTCGTACTCCCGCTGACGACTTACACCGGCATGGCCCAGCAGCATTTAAACCTTGTGGCCAACTGCCTGGCGCAGAGTCGCACACTGATGGTGGGCCGCTCGCTACAAGCTGCCAAAGACACTTTGGTGCAGCGCGGTCTGGACAATAAAAAAGCAGAAGAACTAGCCCCGCACCTCGTTATGCCAGGTAATCGCCCCAGCAGTGTTATCACTATGAAATCGCTTAATCCAACAACTCTAGGTGCATTATTAGCGCTGTACGAACACCGTACCTTTTGCAGTGCCCAGCTGTGGCAAATAAATCCATTCGACCAATGGGGCGTTGAACTAGGCAAGGAAATCAGCGTCGGCATAGCACAAAAATTACAAGACGCCGACGTTACTAATACGATGGATGGAGCAACGGAACGTTTAATTCAGCGCTGGAAAAATGCTCAGACTTAAACCAACATCACGTTCTCATCAATTTAGCAGATCAGCCATCAATTAAGGCCAATAGCTCTACCGTTTTCTCTTCCATTAGAACTTGATCGCCACGACTCTCCACATTCAGTCGCACCAGTGGTTCGGTGTTGGACATACGAACGTTAAAACGCCATTCTCCCAGAGACATGCTTAAGCCGTCGACATGCTCAATAGAGTCTGCTTGGTCACGATAGACCGCCTCTATCTTCGCCAAAACCGCCGCCGGATTTTCAATTGTACGATTGACCTCCCCGCTGCAGGGATATGCCGCCATGCGCTCTGCGACTAGATTGGAGAGCGGCTGACCGCTGCTGCTAATCAAACCTGCTACCAACAGCCAGGGAACCATACCGCTGTCACAATACGCGAAATCACGGAAGTAATGGTGTGCGCTCATCTCCCCACCATACACGGCATTTTCAAGGCGCATTCGCTCTTTAATGAAGGCATGACCGGTTTTGCTCTGTATTGCCTCGCCACCCAATGATTCAACAATATCAACGGTGTTCCACGTTAGCCGAGGATCATGGACGATGCGAGCTGGACCTTGTTGCTTGAGAAATGCCTCAGCTAATAAGCCAACCACATAGTAGCCTTCTATGAAATTACCATGTTCGTCAAAAAAAAAGCAGCGATCAAAGTCACCGTCCCAGCCCAGTCCTAAATCTGCGCCATGTTCTCGCACGGCGGCTGTTGCAGCAACACGATTCTCTGGCAACAGCGGGTTAGGCACGCCGTTCGGAAAATTCCCATCGGCGTTATGATGAAGCTTGATAAACTCAAAGGGTAAATGCGGCTCGAGCAGATCAACCACTCTACCCGCTCCACCATTTCCAGCGTCAACTACGACTTTAAGCGGCTTGAGGCTGGCGGTATTGATATAAGATAAAAGGTGCTGCACATAAGCTTCAGAAGTACTGAGTGGATACAGTTCCCCCCGCTCAGTCGCTGGCGTGAACTGATCCTGCTCCGCCAACTTCTTAATATCAAACAGGCCAGTATCGCCAGAAATCGGCCGCGATTCCTCGCGCACGAATTTCATCCCGTTGTAGTCTTTTGGGTTATGGCTAGCAGTGATGGCAATGCCGCCATCCATACCGGCATGAGATGTAGCGAAGTATATTTCTTCAGTGCCACATAGACCGATGTCATATACATCGACACCCTGATCAAGCAGACCCTCGATCACAGCAGCCTTTATAGATTCACTGGTCAACCGTATATCGTGCCCTACAACCACCTGCCGCGGCTTAACCACGTCAGCATAAGCACGTCCGATGCGACGAGCAATATCTTCATTGAGTTGATCTGGGACGCGGCCACGGACATCGTAAGCCTTAAAACACGTAATCTCTTGCACACGGCACTCACTTATTTTGGCTGATAATAATGATCATAGACAAAGTTTGTAGCCTCTACAAACCCTGGAACACTGCCACAATCGAAGCGGCGGCCTTTGAATTTATAGGCCATTACACATCCGTTTTGGGCCTGAGTTTGTAGCGCATCCGTGATCTGAGTCTCGCCATTAGCGCCGGGTTTTGTCACACGAAGAATATCGAATATATCTGGCGTCAGTATATATCGACCTATGATCGCTAAGTTTGACGGAGCGTCCTTGGGCTCTGGCTTTTCAACCATTTCATCCACTCGATAAACGCCGTTGCTTAGGCTCTCACCCCGAATGACGCCATACTTATGTGTCTCATCTTTCGGCACTTCCTGAATAGCAACGATGGAACACCGAAATTGCTTAAACAGTTGCACCATCTGAGCTAGCACTCCTGGACCATCATTGAGGCAAAGATCGTCTGACAGCAGAACACCGAAGGGTTCATTTCCTATCAACGGTTCTCCGGTAAGAATGGCATGTCCGAGGCCTTTCATTTCACGCTGGCGCACCTGAGTAAAAACACCCTTATCTAAAACCTCACGGATACCGTCGAGATATGCTTCCTTCCCGCTTCCCGCAATCTGATGCTCGAGTTCATAGCTGATATCAAAATGATCGGTAATCGCGCGCTTACCGCGACCAGTTACCATGGCGCAGGTTGTCATGCCAGCAAGAATGGCCTCCTCAACACCATATTGCACCAGTGGCTTGTTGACCACCGGCAGCATTTCTTTAGGCATGCTTTTGGTAGCAGGAAGAAATCGAGTACCATACCCTGCTACGGGGAAAAGACATTTTTTAATCAAAACAGTAATCCTCTGTGTTGGGCCCGCATCATTGACTGCGGCCGTATACGTCTTCAAACCTCACAATATCATCTTCGCCCAAATACGCCCCAGACTGAACTTCTATGATTTCCAACGGTATATGTCCAGGATTGGCGAGGCGATGTTTATGTCCTAGGGGAATATAGGTGGACTCATCTTCTGCTAACATAAACACTTTTTCCTCACAGGTCACCTCAGCGGTGCCCTTGACGACAATCCAGTGTTCAGCGCGATGATGATGCATCTGTAAGGACAGTCGCTGACCGGGGTTTACAACAATACGCTTCACCTGAAAGCGCTCCGACGCAATGAGCGACTCATAGCTTCCCCAAGGACGATAGACTCTTCGGTGAAGCGTGGCCTCCGTGCGCCGTCCTTGTTTTAGCGCTGTAACGATACGTTTAACATCCTGCACTTTATGACGGTCGGAAATCAGGATCGCATCAGCGGTCTCAACGACTACGAGATCTTCCACTCCGGTCGCAGCTACCAAACGCGATTCGCTACGAAAATAACTTCCTCGGCAGTTGTCAATAATGACATCTCCCCGGGACACGTTACCGTCTGCGTCGTGCTGGGCTACCTCCCACAATGCGGACCAGGCGCCCACATCACTCCAACCACAATTGAGTGAAACAACGGCTCCATCGTCTGTCTTTTCCATGACAGCATAATCAATACTGTCAGAGGGACATTGCCCAAATAACTCGGGGTCAGGCCGCACAAAATACATATCGACCGTCGCCGCGCGCATCGCCCGTTCGCAGAATGAAAAAATATCGGGTGCGCGCTTACCCAACTCATCAAGATACGTCTGTGCCCGCAGCAAAAACATTCCGCTGTTCCACAGATAACCACCGCATTCTATATACTCTTGTGCTGCTGCGGCGTCTGGCTTTTCGACAAAACGTTCTAACTCATACAGATCATCGGTCAAACTAGGTCCACATTTAATATAACCATAACCTGTCTCTGCCGCAGTAGGGACAACACCAAAAGTCATCAACCTGCCCTCACTGGCAAGCGGTAAAGATTTTTCGACCGCGGCAACAAAGGCTTCGACATCCGTGATCAAATGATCTGCGGGCAATACCAGTAAAATGGATTCAGGATCTGTTGCAACAGCTTGTATAGCCGCCAGTGCTAAAGCTGGAGCAGTATTTCGTCCCTGTGGCTCAAGGATCAACGAACTGGCATGTAAGTCTAACTGTCGGAGTTGCTCCGCTACCATGAAACGGTGTTCTTCATTACACACTACGATCGGCGATGCGGCTTCTGTCTCTAAGCCGCTAGTGCGCTGCAGGGTTTCCTGTAACATCGTAAGTTCACCAGCCAGCGCTAAAAACTGTTTGGGATGGCTCTCCCTGGAGACCGGCCATAACCTGCTGCCTACGCCACCAGAAAGAAGTACGGGTGTTAACATATCAATCCCCTGTAATGTGAAGAATAAGTCAATATGCCCGCACTATGCACTATCAGGCCGCAAAAGACTGTGACGGCGCGATGTTAACTGAAGGCTATGTTTTTGACCAGCAAACCACTGGACTTGTGACGCCCAGCTATTAAAATAGAGGGACACGTAACGCACTCATATTATCTATAGTAAATAGGCCCTTTCTTCGAGGCACGCAGACATTATACGCCGTTCAAAGCAAAACTGGAAAAACTATGACTGGTAAAGATACATACTCCAAAGATGAACTGATTGCCTGCGGTAAGGGTGAACTCTTTGGCCCGGGAAATGCTCAACTACCGATAGACAAAATGTTAATGATTGACCGTATTGCGCGTATCAGTTCAGAAGGGGGCAATTATGGGAAAGGAGAAATCATAGCCGAGTTGGACATCAACCCCGACTTGTGGTTTTTCCAATGCCACTTCCCAATGGACCCGGTAATGCCCGGCTGTCTTGGCTTGGACGCTATGTGGCAGCTACTCGGGTTTTTTCTCGGATGGCGAAATAACCCCGGAAGAGGCCGTGCGTTAGGTTGCGGAGAGGTCAAATTCAGCGGCCAAATACTTCCCACTGCGAGCAAAATAATTTATACAATTGACATCAAACGAGTGATTGAGCGTAAGC
Source organism: Haliea sp. (assembly GCA_002862465.1). Taxonomy (GTDB): domain Bacteria; phylum Pseudomonadota; class Gammaproteobacteria; order Pseudomonadales; family Halieaceae; genus Marimicrobium. The sequence continues at coordinate 1,810 of PKDD01000123.1, read as the reverse complement.
TCGTCATGGGCATTGCTGACGGGGCCCTGTCGGTTGATGGCACAGACATTTATATTGCAAAAGATCTGCGAGTCGGTCTCTTTAAATCAACGGAGTCTTTTTAGTACTATGCGCAAACGAACAGTTATCACAGGCCTTGGCATAGTCTCCTGTCTGGGCAACGATGCCGACACAGTTTCAAAGTATTTGTATGATGGCCGCTCTGGCATTACAGCCAATCAGGAGCAGATCGATATAGGCATGCGTTCGCATGTCTCAGGTTCTCCAATAATTGACATCGAAGCCTACATCGATAGAAAACAATTGCGCTTTATGGGCCATGCGGCGGCTTATGCTTATATTTCTATGCAGCGGGCGATCGATGACGCGGGCCTGCAAGGTTCGGAAGTCTCTCACGAGCGCACTGGGATAATCGCGGGTTCAGGAGGGGCCTCTTCTTGCAGTCAGACCCAAGCCTCAGACATCATGCGAGAGCGCGGTTTGCGCCGTGTTGGCCCTTATCGCGTCACACAAACTATGGGCAGCACCGTATCCGCGTGTCTTGCTACACCGTTCAAAATTAAAGGCGTCAATTATTCAATTTCTTCAGCCTGCTCTACCAGTGCGCACTGCATTGGGAACGCTATGGAGCAGATTCAACTGGGCAAGCAGGACATAATATTTGCCGGTGGTGGAGAGGAATTACACTGGACGCTAAGTTGTTTATTTGACGCCATGGGCGCACTGTCCACTAAATATAATGAAACACCCGAACGCGCCTCACGAGCCTATGACGCCAACCGAGACGGTTTTGTTATAGCGGGCGGTGGTGGCATGCTGGTGGTGGAAGAGTTGGAGCACGCCAAAGCCAGAGGCGCAAAAATCTATGCAGAGTTAGTGGGCTACGGTGCCACATCTGATGGTCACGATATGGTCTCACCTTCAGGTGAGGGCGCGGTTCGTTGCATGCAGCAAGCACTAAGCACTGTCGAAGGCTCGGTGGATTATATTAATGCCCACGGTACCAGTACACCAGCAGGCGACATCCAAGAGCTAAAGGCCGTTCGCGAAGTATTCCATGATGAAAACAAAATACCAGTGATAGGCTCCACTAAATCGTTGTCGGGTCACTCTCTTGGCGCCGCTGGCGTGCAAGAGGCGATTTATTCTTTGTTAATGCAGCAGCAGAGTTTTATAGCTGCCTCGGCAAATATCGAGGATCTAGATTCGCAAGCTGACGGTTTACCTATTGCGCTTGTGCGCCATGACAATGCCGATTTACAGCGGGTGATGTCTAACAGCTTTGGATTCGGTGGAACTAATGCCTCGCTGGTGTTTCAGCAGTTTTCCAGTTAGCGTTCAGAAGGCAGACAAAAATTAGGCTTTAAAAGAAGATAGTAATACCAACAAAGTTTCAATTATCATGATATCGAATCAAGCAGTATTATTTCTACAGTATCGCCTTCCGCTACAACGATACCAGGCGGAATCACCGCCAACGCATTACTATGACTTACCGACCGCAGCACACCGGAACTTTGATTTGAAAATTTCTTCGCTAGCAAGCCCTGCGACGTGTTTTCCAAAACAACGCGGAGGTAGTCTTGCCGACCACCAGGCTTACTAACCGAAAAAGCGGCAATGGCACTGAAACATGGCGAATCGGACTCGGTAACCCCCTGCATTTTTTGAAGGAAAGGACGTGCAATCAAGCAAAACGTAACAAAAACAGACGTCGGGTTTCCGGGCAGCCCAATAAACGCTGTTTCACCAATACTGCCAAACGCCAGAGGTTTACCCGGTTTTATCGCAAGCTTCCAAAGATCCAGTC
>PKDD01000013.1 GCA_002862465.1 Haliea sp. | reverse complement strand
GCTTTTTTTCATACCAGGTAGTGGCATATTTTTCTGATCTATCAGCGGAAGAATGGTACGGGAGATAATATTCCAATCTTCATTTAATGAGATTGGAATAACAGGCTGCACATTGATGAGCCACCTCTCACCCTCGTCATTTGAGCCAAAGTTTTCATCATAGTTAGCCTGAATGGGCAAGCTAATCAGACTCGCGATGGGATTAGCGAGTTTTTTGGCCAACTCACTGGCCTCGTCTGCGATTGCGGCAGACGCTGCCATGCAGACAACCATCGTAAGAACAATGCCGAAGCCAAAAGATTTCATATCCACCCCCAAATCGATAATACTATACCGCACGTCCCGTGTAACCCGAGTGCAGGCGTAACCATTACTGGCTTTTCACGCATGGGAAATTATTGAAAAATTTTACAGGCTTTAAAAAACTAGTCATCGAAGAAAATAACTTATCGAAGCCTGAAACGTAAGTACGCAAATGCCTACTTTTCATTGTCTTAGGCGCCGACCTTAAAACCCTATGGTTCAGCTTGAATTTAATATGGTCGCCAATACCGCCTATCGATTTGAGCACTGAATATTTATGGAGTCGACGTCAACATATTGGGGTTATAACGGTAATGCGAGTCAGCTATAGGTCGCAGTAAAATATCGATTTTAACGTCGCCGTCGCGACTTCTTAGGCTGGCGACAATATTTTCGAAGGACCACCGTATAATCACCATGTGTAGCCTAGGCGAACTTTATATGTTTGGTCTAAGTCATCTATTCCTGCAACCGCACCAGAGTCATATTCAAATAACATCTCAGCCGCCGCTTCCAGATCCCACATAAGTGGAAACGACAGTCCAAACGTCGTGTTAAGAATAATATCCGAGGTATCCTTTAGATTCCAGATTCCTAACTGGTCAAAATATAATGCCGACTTGCCGCCCAAGTAATTGCTCGTTATGTGCACATTCCACGTGCCCGCGCCGTAGCGCTGCTCTTCCGCTATGTCGTATTTAGCATTCACATAGGAGACACCAAGCTCTCCCTGCAAGGAAAAAATTGGCTTATCGAAAAACTGGCTACCGTAGTAGGGGCCGACAACATAACGAACATCAAGATCCTGAAACTTATCATTTTCTACAGAGACGAAAAGACCGACATATCTGGGATCCGTGAGAAAATAGTCATATTTTCCGATGATTTGCCAATTGTTAGCGCTTTCTTTGCCATTCGTCTCATCTAACTCTCCGCTAGCTTTTACTGTATACCGGTCCTCTTTACTGCGCCAAACAGGATCTAAGCGGTAGTTTAGTTCATCACTGTCTGTGTTTCCTCGCTGCACGGCCAATGCAAAGCTTACAGATCCTGTCCAACGGTAACCTTTACCAAGCTCCCAGGGTTCTGGGTTGATTACCGCTAAATCTTCGATGGGATAGGTCTGCGCAGAATCGGGAAGGACGAGATTTTCCTGATCAATAATCAACGACGTCGAAGCTACTACTCTCTGATCAGCCAAAAGCATGACCACAGGGTTTTTGTTGTTCACGGACACAATGTCATCCATTGATATACTAAGTGTACCAGCGAAGCTGGTTTTAAAAGTGACAAGACGGTCCCTCACGGTGACGACAGTGCCAAACAGTCGCGAACCATTTTTTAGCAAAAGTTCATCTTCAGCCGGCGTTGCTGTCTCTGCCTGTGCCCCAACCGGAATAAGCATGGCTAAAGCCCAGATAAAAGCCCATGGTTTTACCGCGCTATACAATAAACTCATACTTGTCGTCTTCCATTTGTTAATCTTTGGCTGATGATTATCAGGCCTATCCCCCTCTATATTAATTCGATGTACTCAAAATTTCTAGGTAATGACACAATAACAGGGGCCGCTGTCAGTCTCATCCGATTGCTTTTCAAATATTGTCAAGAGATACGTAGAAGCACTGAAAATCCCGGAGTATTGGCGCCAATGGGATAGGGGCTGCTACACTTACACAATACCGCCAAAGGAAAAAATCGTGGGCAACTTTGACTATGACCTCTTTGTAATTGGCGCCGGATCAGGCGGCGTCAGAGCAGCGCGCTTGTCGGCAGGATTCGGCGCGCGAGTGGCTATAGCTGAGGATCGATACATGGGAGGCACATGCGTAAATGTTGGCTGTGTCCCGAAAAAGCTTTACGTCTACGCAGCCGAGTATGGAAAGGGTTTTCATGACGCACACGGCTTTGGCTGGGAAGGCACTGAACCCCGCTTTGACTGGGCCACCCTGCGGGACAACAAACAGACTGAAATATCCCGCCTGAATTCCATTTATCGCAACCTACTGACGGATGCGAATGCACAGATAATCGACGGACAAGCCAGCATCGTAGACGCTCACACTGTGGCGGTCGGACACAAGCACTATACAGCGGAAAAAATACTGGTAGCAACAGGGGGCTGGCCACGCATTCCCGATTTTGAAGGCCGTGAATACGCCGTCAGTTCAAATGAAATATTTGACCTAGAAAGCTTCCCACAGCGCCTAGTTATCGTCGGTGGTGGCTACATTGCTGTTGAGTTTGCAGGTGTTTTTAACGGCCTGGGTGCGAAGACAACACAGCTCTATCGAGGCCCATTATTTTTACGCGGCTTCGACAGCGACATTCGCGCTCACGCTGCGCAGGAAATTCGTAAAAGCGGCGTAGATCTGCGCTTTGAAGTGAATGTACGGTCAATTGCCCCCGATGGCGAGGCTTTAAGAGTTACGTTAACAGATGGCTCTCAACTGCAGGCCGACGCAGTACTGTGCGCTACGGGGCGCGAGGCTAACCTCGATGGACTAGGCCTCAAAAATGTCGATGTACGTCTTACTCGGCGGGGCACAATTGAAGTCGACGAATTTTTTTGCACCAGCGAGCCCACGATATTTGCCCTCGGAGATGTGATCGGAGGCATCGAACTCACCCCAGTGGCTCTCGCACAAGGCATGGCTTTTGCCCGGCGTAATTTCGGCAGCCTAGACCAGCAAGTCGATTACGATTTCATACCAACTGCCGTATTCTGTCAGCCGACCATCGGCACTGTAGGGTTCACCGAAGAAGAGGCTCAAGCCAAATTCGGACAGATTCGACTGTTCAAATCCCGCTTTCGACCCATGAAACACACTCTAAGTGGCAGCAATGAACAAGCTTTTATGAAAATCATTGTCGACGCCGCTACAGACCGCGTCGTCGGTGTGCATATGATGGGACCGGATGCCGGTGAAATACTGCAGGGCATCGCTATCGCAATGCGTGGCGGTGCTACCAAATCACTCTTTGACACAACAATAGGGATTCACCCGACTACCGCAGAGGAACTCGTCACCATGCGCGAACCTTGGACAAAAAGTTAACCATGGAATTCGATGTCTGGCAGGCAGTGCTGCTCGTTGCCGTAGGAAGCATCGCCGGGTTTCTAAACGTTATAGCCGGAGGAGGCTCACTTCTCACCGTACCGGTAATGGTTTTTATGGGGCTGCCCGGTCCAGTAGCCAACGGCACTAACCGCATCGCCATTCTGGCACAGAATATTACAGCTATCGCAGCATTTGCTCGCCGCGGTTTTGCAGATTTCCGACTCAGTCTAACACTCGCAGCGTGCGCGCTGCCCGGTGCTGTCGCAGGCGCATTACTTGGGGTCCAATTGCAGGGCGCTTGGTTCAATCGCACGCTTGCTCTGATAATGGTTGCCATTATGCTGTGGATGCACTTCGACAAACGCGCCGCAGAGCAATCTGAAAGCTATCAGCCCACACCTCGGCAGCTACTGCGTGGCCACGTTTTGATGGTGGGTGTGGGTTTCTGGGGTGGATTTATTCAGCTCGGCGTTGGCTTTCTTATCATGCCTGTTCTAAATCGGGTGATGGGCCTCGATCTAGTTAGAACGAACATGCACAAAGTCTTTATCGTTGCTCTCTATACGATTGCAGCTCTAATGATATTTGCTAGTCAGATTGAGTTAGTCTGGATGATCGGCATCTCACTTGCCGTTGGAAATTCAATAGGAGGGTATTTGGGCGCCCGCATCACTATTAGCGGAGGTGAACGTATGATCCGAAGGGTACTCTACTTTGTACTTGTTATTTTTATTATTAAGCTGCTATTTAATGTCTAAAATCGAAGCATTAGGGCGCCGTCTATGCCGTGACGCTTGGAAAAATCGTACGAGGACAATCAGTCGCATAAATGAAACGTTATCTATCATCCCGCCGCCCAATGGTGAGGGTTTCCTAAGGCCCTTAAATAAATTGACACTCTCTAGTCAAACGCCAAAACAACATATAAATTGCATATTCTCGAATCTTTACAATCTCGGTGCTGCTTAATGCTTCGATTTGTAACAACCTTTTTATTGATACTCGCAGTTCTATTCACGCTTGAGATGCTCACTCCCGTGCAGGAACACATAATCGCGCCGTTCGCGTCGATATTGGCTCATCTCAGTGCTGCACTGATTCTGCCTTTCGACGATACGGTTGTCGCCTATGGAAAAGTACTTCAATTCAAAGAAAGCGGTTTCGCCGTTTCCATCGAAGCCGGTTGCAACGGCGTAGAAGCCGCCATTGTCCTAATTGCAGGCATATGTGCTTTCCCTGCCACGTGGAGCGCCCGCATCATCGCCATCGGCCTGGGATTCCTCGCCATACAAGTGCTGAATATCCTACGTATTATCAGTCTGTTTTATCTTGGCGACTGGAACCTGGAATATTTTTCTTGGATACACCTCTATCTTTGGCCCACGCTAATCATGCTGGACGTGCTGGTGGTCTTTATCTTTTACCTGCGCTATCTGTCGAAGCAGTCACCACCCTTGGAGTCTGCGGTTGATTGAAGAGCATCACATGCGACAGTTTTTACTGTTCGTATTCGCGCTTCTAATCCCATGTTTTGCGCTCTGGAACTTCGCTAGTGCGCCAATAGCGCTGCCCGTGATCGGCCTGGTCAACATGCTTCTCACTAACTGGTTTCCTGATGTGGTGCACATGCTATATGCCAGCGGGCCAGAGGCCATTTTACTGACAGAATTTGGCGAAAATGCCGGGCAGTTGATTCCCTTGGGTGAGACTGATTATCGCCTCGGGTTCGAGATCAACACACAAATTCTTTCCTACTCTTTACCCTTTTATACAACCCTGCATTTCGCCACACAAAAAAAAAGCTACCTGAATGACTATATAGGGGGCGTGCTAATTCTCTATACGCTATTTGTATTGGGCCTAATAAGTCTTTGCCTAAAAGAGCTTATGGTAAATGTTCGCATCCCCTTTTTCGATCAACCTGGTGTTTTCGTTCCTTACGCCGAAGTGATTGCAATTGCATACCAATTTAGCGTACTCATTGTTCCAACACTCGCTCCAGCAGTCTTATGGCTATGGCAAAGCAAAGACTCGAAACTTCTTCAAGGGGTATTTGTCAAAACCAAAAATCGCTGAAAATTATTAGCTATTTAGACGTTTCGCTTCTCGTTTGCGCATGGCACTTAGTCCTTAAAGTCTGGTGCTCTTCCTTCTTTACGCGCCTTAATCGCCTCTTCAAAGTTTTTGGTGGTCATGCGCACGAAGAGTTGAGCATGTCCTTCGTGATTCATATGGGAATGCAAACTACCCGCATCCATGCCAGCCCAGAGCATCTGTTTACTCACCTCCACGCCCAACTGACTAAAACCATTGATGCGTTCGGCAATGACATAACATTCCTCCAGCAATTGTTCCTGCGCGACAACCTTTGACACCAGACCTATCCGCTGTGACTCTTCAGAATCTACGTCTCTACCGGTCAACATAATATCGAAAGCCCGACTGCTACCTATAGCGCGCGGCAACAAATAACTTAAGCCTAACTCGGCCGACGTAAGCCCATTATTAATGCCGGCTGGACGAAAGTATGCACTGTCTGCTGCTACACGAATATCGGTTGCCATCGCTAGGCAAAATCCGCCGCCAATAGCTGGCCCGTTAATCGCCCCAATGACAGGTTGATGCATATTCTGAATGGCCTTCACTACATCGTCCAGAATTCTCATGGCCCGCCGTGCAATACCGGGAATGGTCAAACCATCAAAAATTGCTAACCAGCCTGGGTCCTGAAGATCTGCGCCGGCACAAAAACCAGAGCCTGCACCAGTCACTACTACAACCCGAGTTTCGTTATCGAAACTGACCTCTTCTAAAGCTTCTTTAAATGGCACCATCACATCAAATGCCATAGCGTTCATGCGCTCTGGTCGATTCAAAGTGATAAGCGTGATGTAGGGACGCGGTTTTTCTACGATTACAAACGACATATAAAATCCTTGCAGCAATTTTTGTAACACCAGACTACGCTGTCGCGCTGGTCTGATCCATGTCGAAATAGGCCAGTCCGAATGCGCAACCGGCACCACTTCAGGAACCGCAAGACGTTGCAGCTTGATCCGCCGTCAACCGCTCTTACGTTCAGGGAGCCACTAGCGTCGCACAGTTTAATTCGCGCAAGATCCTGCTGTTGGGATCTTTACTTTAGTTGCAGTAACAGGCTCCCACTGCTTTAAGCACTGCTGTCGTTTTGTAATTTTTGTAAAATACTGGAGAAATCGCGTTTACCATTACCAGACTGCTGGTGTTGCCGGTAAAGCGCGGCGGCCAATTGCCCCATGGCATTGTCGATGTCACATTGCTGCGCAATTTCCATCGCTAAACCAAGGTCCTTCACCATTAAATCAACCATAAAACCTGGCTGATAATCTTTACTAGCTGGGGTGTCGTCCATGATGCCAGGATAGGGGTTGTAAACTTCCAATGACCAATTGCGACCCGAACTAGCCAGCATAATCTCAGACAATACCTTTGGATCAAGGCCATTGCGCGCACCCATTTCCAAAGCCTCGCTGGTCCCAATCATGTGGATAGCTAAGAGCATATTATTGCAGCCCTTAGCAACCTGTCCGGCACCTGCAGGCCCAGCATGAAAAATATTTTTACCCAAATCTTTTAAAATCACGCGAGCTTTCTCAAATGTGGCAGCATCGCCGCCACACATGAACGCCAGAGTGCCTGCGGTGGCAGCGGCCACTCCACCTGACACCGGCGCATCCATAAAGCCTATACCCGATTTAACGGCCGCCTCCCCGACCCGTCGGGCGGTAGCGGCATCAATAGTGCTGCAATCGAGAATAGTAACAGAGCCATCCAGTTTCGATAATAAACCGGCGTCCCCTAGATAGATGTCAGCAACATGCTTTCCCGCAGGTAGCATCGAAATCACATAGTCCACTCCAACAACAGCTTCCGCTGCCGAACTCGCGACTGACGCACCCCTTTCGCGCAACTGCTGACAAGCCACCTGCGAAAGGTCGAAAACTGTAACCGAATGTTCTGCCTCGACGAGATTGATGGCCATAGGACCGCCCATGTTACCGAGACCAATGAAGCCTACATCTGCCATTCAGTTATGCCTTTAACAGTGACGCGTTACAAATCCGCCAGAGGGTTGGTATCCCAAGGAGCGTCAAAAAAAGCAGCTAACGCGCTTTCTGGCACATCTCGTGAAGATTGATACTGCCAAAGAGGACTGCGGTCCTTGTCGATCAACAGCGCCCGGACTCCCTCGGCAAACTCTGGATGCCGTACAATATTGGTCGCCAGCTGTATTTCTGACTGAAACACCTCTTTCAATGAAGCATAACGTGACGTCATCAACTGCCGAAAAATCCACAGTGCAGCAAGCGGAGATCCGCGAGAAAGACTTTCACTGGCTTTGGACAACCATGGATCACTCGTTTGTATAGACACAATATTGTCGATAATCTCATGGATATCGTCACCATCACAAAGTGTATTAATTGTACTTAAGTGACACTCCACTTGGCTGGTGGGGCTTTGATCAAGGCTTTGCTGTGAAAACGAACGCAGCACATGACGAGCCAGCGCATGGTTAGCTGCGGATGCAGAACTCCACTTCTGATTCAATAACTGTTCTAAAATTTCGGGTTTACGCTCGCTGGTAATAAATCTATCGGCAATGCCTGTGTAGATTGCATCCGCTGCATTAATCGATGCACCGGTCAGAGCGAGAAACTGTCCCGAACTTGCTGGCATGCGATTCAAAAACCAGGTGCCTCCTACATCCGGAAATAGGGCAATCGTGACTTCGGGCATAGCAATGCGAGTTTTTTCTGTCACCACTCGGTGCGAGCATCCAGCCATCACACCTAGACCGCCTCCCATCACAATACCGTGGCCCCAGCAAATAATTGGCTTATGGTAAGTATAAAGGGTGTAATTCAGGCGATACTCGCGCGCAAAAAAACGCTCTGCATAGTCACAGGGACCGCCAGGCTTAGCGACTGCGGATTGGTGCAGCGCCTGAACATCACCTCCTGCGCAAAAGGCTTTCTCTCCAGCACCCTCAATAAAAACAGCTGCGATAGCCTTATCGTGCTGCCAAGCATCCAGCTTTTCTTGCATCAGGTCGACCATCTCTAATGTGAGAGAATTGAGTGTGGCGGGAACATTTAGCGTTACTCGACCTAGATTTCCAGCTTCAGCAGGCAATTCCTCAAAAATTACTGACGGTTCAGACATGAGGGGCTTCCTTAGCAGTTCTTCCATACGGGCTTGCGCTTTTCCAGAAAAGCATTCACCCCCTCGCGCTGGTCCTCTGTGGCGAACAACTCCACAAACATATCGCGCTCACCCTGCAACCCTGTACCGAGAACGGTATTACGGCCGCTATGGATCAAACGCTTGCAAAAAGCAATCGAGGTCGGACTTTGCTCGCCAACCCGCTCCGCCAGCGCGAGAGCTTTCTCGAGAGATTGCCCTGTACCGACTACTTCCTCTACCAAGCCGATACGCTCGGCTGTCGAAGCACTAACTCGCTCACCGCAGAGAATCATACGTTTTGCCCAGCCCTCTCCTACCAGCCATGACAAGCGCTGAGTACCGCCGGCACAAGGCAATAAGCCAACTTTTGCCTCTGGCAGAGCCATTTGCGCTTGTTCCTCGGCAACGCGAATGTCGCAGGCCATAGCAACTTCCAGGCCACCGCCCATAGCAAACCCATTGATCGCGGCAATAGACACTCCCCGAAAATCTGCTAACGCTTCAAATGCTTCTCCGAAAAATTTTGTCATGTTGCCGGCGGCGGCTGAGTCACCATCGGCGAACAACTTTAGATCGGCCCCGGCAGAAAAAAACTTCTCTCCAGCGCCAGTCAAAACCAGTGCATACACTTCTTTTTGGCCGTTAAGTTTCTCTACTAAATCTTTAAGCGCTGGCAGACTCTCAGTATCCCAAGTGTTTGCCCCGGGGTTGTCTATCGTAAGCAGGGCCGTATGCCCTCGGAGCTCTACTTTCAATTTTTCTGATATGCTTAAACTCACTTGATAACCTCCAATGCTTCATCCATTAACAACCTGCGGGCGACAATCACACGCATAATTTCATTAGTACCCTCTAGAATCTGGTGCACGCGAGTATCGCGAACATGGCGTTCCAACGGATATTCCTTTATGTAGCCGTAGCCGCCAAATAATTGCAATGCGTCATTACACACAGTAAACCCGACGTCAGTCGCAAAGCGCTTTGCCATCGCACAATAGGTCGTGGCCTGAGAGTCTTTTGCATCAAGCTTATATGCTGCAAGACGCACCATCTGGCGCGCTGCGACCAGTTCAGTAAGCATGTCAGCCAATTTAAATTGAGTCGACTGAAAATCCGCAATCGCGGTGTCAAATTGTTTGCGTTCACGCACGTAAGCAGTGGCCTCTTCCAGCGCTTTTTGAGCCGTACCGACACTGCAGGTGGCGATATTTATGCGGCCGCCATCTAGACCTTCCATTGCAATTGCAAAGCCCTGACCTTCAGCTCCCAATCGATTGGCAACAGGCACGCGTACTTGATCAAACGTAATCGAACGCGTTGGCTGGGCATTCCAACCCATTTTATGTTCTGCCTTGCCATAGGAAATTCCAGCGGCATCGGCAGGGATCAAGAGCGCTGTAATTCCCCTAGAACCCGTGTCCCCGGTACGCAACATAACCACAAGAGCATCCGTGTCCCCGGCGCCGGAAATGAGGGCTTTGTTGCCACTGACAATATAGTCACTGCCATCGCGCTTTGCGCGAGTAGCAAGCGAGGCAGCGTCTGAGCCAGCACTTGGTTCGGTAAGGCAATATGACGCTAGCTTTGCTCCCGCTACAAGACCGGGGCACCATTGCTCAATTACTGCATCCGTACAGTACTTACCCACCATGCTGGTCGCCATATTGTGAATGGTGAGGAATGCCGCAGTTGAAGTGCAACCTTTGGACAACTCTTCGACAATCATACTGGCATCAAGACGGCTCATGCCGAGCCCACCGGCAGCCTGCGGGGCATACATTCCCATAAAGCCCAGCTCTCCAGCCTGACGCAATACGTCTTTCGGAAAAATCGATTGGGCATCCCAACGCGCTGCGTTGGGTGCGAGTAGGTCCGTTGCAAATGATCGTGCGCTAGCGATATATGCTCGCTGATCTTCTGTCAGGGAAAAATCCATGCTTATCTCCTTGGCGCGGCGCTGCGACTTTAAAATTTTCCCATCACAGAACTAAAGAGCTCTTCATCCGAGGGGATAATCTTATTGACCGCAAGCGGCCTGGAAACCCAAGTCTCGTTAATGAGATCTCGCCAGGTAATATTGTGGTTTATCCCATTCCCACCCCATGAACCGCAACCTAAAGAGAAGGTCTGGCGCATCCCGTTCCAAAGATTACCGCTGTTTGACGCAGCCTGGGGCTGATTGACCATCACCCGTGATGTGCGCGTGGCCATTGCTAATTTCATAATATTGAGCTCATTGGAAGAATAGATACCGCAACTGTGGCCCTGACCTTGGTACGTTTGAATATTATTAGTTAGCTCGATGGCCTCATCAATATCCGCAACCTTATAAAGAGCCATCGTGACCGTCAGCTTCTCGCCAGAGAACGGATGGTCGGGGCCTGTTCCCGCCTCCGGAACAATCAAAAATTGCTTGCCTTCAGGCAGATCGATGCCTGCTTGACCGGCGATGCTAGCGGCATGCTGAGCGACAATACCCGGATTGAGGTGGCCGTCATGCCACAGAACACGCTGCAATTTCTCCTTATCCTCGCCCTCAACGACATGACCTCCCGCGTGCTTGAGCTTTGCCAAAAACGCATCGTAAACCGATTCAAACACGAGTACAGAATTGTCCGAAGAACACGACGCTGCAAGATCCAGCGTTTTCGAGATGCGGATTTTGTCCGCTGCCTCATCAAGATCGGCAGAATCATCGACCGTAATAACGGCGTTACCGACGCCCACACCCAGAGCTGGAGTGCCGGAGGAGTAGGCCGCACTCACCATGGCAGCGCCACCAGTCGCCAAAATACGGTCACACTGCCGCATTAGTTCATTGGTCTTGTCCAGCGACGGAATGTCGATACTCTGCACCAGATCTGCCGGCCCACCCATAGCTACAATAGCTTCGCGCATATAGTCACAAATCTTCTTATTCGTCAGCTTAGCGCGAGGATGAGGTGCTACTATAATGGCGTTGCGACCTTTGACTGCAGAAATAGCTTTGATGACGGGGGTCGCTTCTGGGTTAGTTGACGGCGACAATGCACCGATAACGCCTACTGGCTTAGCAATCTTGACAATGTTGCGCTCCGGAATTTCCTCGATCACACCCACAGATTTATCATCAATGATATCCATCAATGTGGCGCGGGTTTTGCGATGGATTTTGAGGTACTTACCCTCATAGTTGCCGAGCTGCGTTTCATCAATAGCCAAACGAGCGATATCCTCGGAGCGGTCGTCACGAGCAACCGCCCAGACCATGGCGGTTATCAGTTCGTCCACCTGCTCCTGTGTATAATCCGCAATCTGGTGCTGCGCCGCGCGTGCGCGCGCCACCATATTGGCCACTTCCTTTTTAGCTGCGGTCAATTCCTGAGTGTTTTCCATTGCTCTGAGCTCCGCTGTTAATTGCAAGAGTGCCATCGGCGACTGCTCTCACATATCCAAGGTAATTAAAATCTGCATGTTGTGCTATGAAATAGCCAATACGCTCTTAGACCAGCGTAAAAGCGCAATAGTATGGACTATATAGCAGTTTCTTGGCTAGCGCGGACGGCAAGATAATAAGCGCAGGCGAACCAATATTTTTTCACCCAGCAGTGGTCGATTCCTCCGCAGCGGGTGAACTGGTCAAAAGTTTCATCAGCAGAGTACGCATCCACTGATGAGGTGCACTGCGGGAAGTACGAGTATGCCGCATAAGCGACATCTTACCTTTGTTGGAACTGTGAGTATTATGAATCATATTTTGCAGTTCTGCTGGCAGTTCTTGACCCACAATGCGTTCATGATAGAGGCCGCTCTCTTGAAATCCCGCATTAGCCACGAGTAATGAGTCAGTAAGCGTGAGTACGCCAACGGCTGAGGAGAACTGCGTAGTCTCCAGAACGATAGTGCGAACCACACCATACTGGCCAAGCACGTCGTCGACCATACTGGTATTTTCCCGCGCCAGACCCGGAAGATAGAGCCGTAAGTGTGGGTAGGCGAGAAAATCCTGTAAGTTCATCTGCGTTGTCTGCAAGGGGTGGCCAACACGCATGTAACAGCGGGGTGCGATGGCGGCAATGGGCTCTGCGTGAATGTCCCGCTCTGTCTCAAGAGAAACGAAAGCGGCAAAGTCTGCCTCACCTTTTCTTAGTAGTTCTTCAAAATTTGGTGGCACTTCCGCCATCGTAATCTGCACAGACGGCGCAATGACCGCAAGTTCCGCCATCAATTTCGGCAACAGGGACTCACATAAGATGGGCGGCATCAGCAACTTGAAGGAACCAGTATAAGTATCAGGGCTGAAATCCACATCGCCCAATACATGTTCGATGCTCTCCAACAGAGCAGGGAGGTCCCGACGCAATTCCTCGGCACGCGGCGTTGGCACGAGACCATGCGCAGTGCGCGTGAACAACTCATCATCAAACGTGTCACGCAATCTCTGCAGCGTCCTACTCATCGCGGGCTGCGACACAGACAAGCGCTCTGCCGCTCGTGTGACATTATGCTCTTCCAAAAGAATTTGCAGCACAGCCAGCAGATTGAGGTCCGTGCGGATTAACCGTCTAGAAATCATTGTAGCCTCCAGAAATAACTTTTAGTTATGCCTTAAGCCTAACAAACCGCAATAAATGAATCACCTGACAAAATCACAAAGTACCAACCATGTGGCCGATACTGATGCAGCCTGCTACCATGACCGCTCGATCTGGCAGCTGGCCACGCTGGAAAAGTGTCTTACACCTAACTGTGGCTTCATCTAGAGGAATACCATGCGGATTACGAAAATCGTTGCCTACGGATTATTATCTCTCACACTTTTAGCGTGCAGTGGCGTCGAGATACAACCCGCCGATACCGACCGTTTTGCAAGCGGCAGTTACCGCTTCTACCAGTGGCGCACAGAACCCCTGCCAAGTGACGTAAGATCCTCTGATCCAGCTTACGCCATTGATCCGGTGATGAGGCGCGAAATTAATGCCGACCTCATGAGCAAAGGCTATGTGCTAAATTCAGAGCGGGCTCAGTTTACTGTCGGCTATATTCTTATGAATGGAATGATCACAGGGGCGACTAGCGACCTAGCGAGCAACATCTCACCCTATCCACGCGTTACACCAAACCGTCAAATTGATCAGGCCAGCGTGGACAATGCTATTGCCTTAGGCGGCGTAAAAGAGACCAACAACATTATCATCCAATTCAACGACAAAACTAACAACCAAGAAATCTGGAGTGTCACTCTAACCAAAATAATAGAGGACGCTAACAACATAGACACGTCGCGTATTAACAAAAACCTCACGCAATATCTGAAACGCGCGTTTAAATCATTACCACAAGCACCCTCCTCATAATTCATGCTTACCCGTCAGGGGATAAACCTCAGGGTTAGCGCAATGCGGCATGCGTCGTCCTCCGAGCCCTGCAACTGCATTACGCACTGCAAGTTCGACCATTTTTGCTCGGGTCACCGTCGTAGCACTCCCGATGTGCGGCGCAACAACGACTCTAGGGTGCTGTAACAGAGGGTTGTCAATTGCTACAGGCTCGCTCTCAAATACGTCTAGTCCCGCCGCGTAGAGGTGGCCGCTGTTCAGGGCCTGAGCGAGCGCTAGCTCGTTCACTATGCCCCCACGTGCGGTATTAACTAACACAGCGCCAGGCTTCATTGTGGCAATTTTGTCCGCATTGATAAAATCATAGGTAGTGCTGGTGAGTGCTAAGTGAACACTGACAAAATCACTGCGCAGCAACAGGTCGTCGATAGAGACGCTTTCCACTCCCGGCATCTCGCGTTCTGAAGGCGTCCAACTGATTACGCTCATATCAAAGCCGGCTCCGCGCCGCGCCATGGCCTGACCAGTAGCACCTAGGCCGATAATACCCAAAGTCGCGCCACTGACCTCCTTGCCAAGAAAAAAGTCCGGAGACCAAGGGTTATCCAGACGCCAGTTGCCGTCTTTGATAAAGCGATCTCCCTCTACCAAACGCCGAGCTGCAGCCAATAACAAACCAAATGCTGCATCAGCGGTCGTAGCGGCGAGAACTCCGGGGGTGTGTCCTAGCGGAATACCCCGCTCGGTCAATACCCCTACATCAATATGATCAACACCTACTGATACGCTGGAAACGAACTGCAGTTTCGGCATGGCATCGAGCACAGAATGATCAACGGCATCTGTTAACAAGCAAATTAGCCCGTGACAGCCCGCCAATTCATCGCGCATACTCGCACTCGCCAATGACTGCCGTCCGCTCAGTACTGAAAACTCGCAATGCCCGGCGAGTTCATTTAAATGTGCGTTTGGTAAGGGCTGGGTAATCAGGACTTGTTTCAGCATTTTTGCATCTATCTCTAACGCTAATAAAACTAAAGTGCCACTGCCGAGAAACCCATTATCTTTGCTAGGCCGAGCTGCCATTCATGCAATTGCTTTGGCGCATAGAACTGACCGCCAGAGAGATTGCCCCACACCGGCTGCGGCCAGCATGGGTCTTTTGTGTGTCGCCCAATGATATGAAGGTGCATAGCCGAAACCACATTGCCTAATCCGGCGAAATTCACCTTATCGAAACCCAACTGCTGCTTAATAAATCGGGAGACCGCCGCACAATCTGCCAGGATCTCCTCGCGCTGCTTATCGGGCAGATCTAAAATGTCACTCATCTGTGTCTGCGGGACTAAGATAAACCAAGGAACGGCCGCATTGCGATTAAGAAGAACGGCAGATCCATGAAGCCGACCGAGATAATGGCAATCTTCTAGTAATTGCGTGGGAATATTTGACTGAGTCATAGTGATACTCTCTTATTTTGAACACTCTATAAGGCTGTCAAATGAACCAATATAGCGCTGAGCTAACGCAAAAATCGATCGTAATAACGCCGACTAGATCATCATGCCGCCGTCCACAATAATGCATTCGCCGTTGGTATAACTACTGGCATCGGACACGAGATAGAGGACAGTGCCTGCCATTTCACTGGGCTCCGCGTGGCGACCCATGGGAATAGTCTGCACCACCATTTGATAAACATCGTCATTACTAAATAGCGCGCCTGCAAATTTAGTCTTAGTAAGGCCCGGCAATAGGGCATTGCAACGAATACCAAAGGGAGCGCACTCTTTTGCGAATACTTTTGTCATATTAACTACCGCCGCTTTGGTAATGGAATAAATTCCCTGCATAGGCCCTGGCTGCAATGCGTTGACCGATGCAGTGTTAACAATGGCGCCGCCACCGTGCTCCCGCATGAGCTTACCGGCTTCTATCGACATGAAAAAATAGCCGCGAATATTGACTTCGACCGTTTTATTATAAGCTCCTAGGTCGGTGTCTAAAACATGTCCGAAGTACGGATTAGTGGCGGCATTGTTCACACAGATATGCAGCTTGCCGTGTGCCTTACGTATGTATGAGAAAAGCGCCTCAATCTGATCTATCGTGCCGACATTGCAAGCGAATGCCTCAGCGCTCCCGCCCGCCGCGCAAATTTCTTCAGCTACAACAGTACAATCATCGATCTTACGACTTGAAACAATTACATGGGCACCCTGCTCTGCTAACAGCTTACCGATTTCCTCGCCAATGCCGCGGCTAGCCCCGCTTACTAATGCAACTTTGCCAGTCAAGTCAAAAAGTTCTGTCGCCATGCTCCTAGCTCCTGTAAACCTGTTGTCAGTCCGGAACGAAGTTTAGCCTCTGCAAACACTACACCGCAACACTGCGCACCTAAACCGTTCGAGATACATCGTCTTCCAAATCAATCCGCCGAGTCTGCGCGGTCAAAGCCCATAACAAATAAATCGAAGCAATAACGGCCGCCCCAAGCCAAGCACCACGATAACCAAATAGTGTTAGATTAACACCGGCCAGCAAAGGCCCAATCACCCTACCCCAAGAAGAAGCCGCGCTCGTAATTCCCAGCATTCGCCCGCGGCAAGATTGTGCCGTCGTGTAACTCACGATGGTATTCAGTAGCGGAATACACAACGTTGCCCCCGTCAGGGCTAGAAAAAAAACGCCGACCATGCCTGCCATAGTATTGACAGCACCAGCGATCAACAGACCGGCTAGCAGGGCTGAAATCGCCAATCGCAGTAATCGCCACTCACCAAGCATTCGCGCCAGCGGGCTTAACAAAGCGCCTTGAAAAATCACCATGAGTACGCCCTGAATACCGAAGATAATGCCAACCTCTCTGGCACTCCAACCCAACATGTCTCCCACCCATAACGGGAAAATATATGTGATAGAACTGACTGCAGCCTGATGGAACACAAATTGCGACACCAGCAAACGACTGCCTGTTTGCTTCAACATTCTATGCGTAGAAAGTGATTGCTCTGCTTGGCGCTGCTGATAATTATCCTGTCGCTGTTGTCGCGGCAGCGACTCGGGCAGAAAAATTCCTGCGGCAATCAGCGCCAACATGGACATACCGCCAGCAACAATACACGGCAGCACAAAGCTCCCCTCGTCCCCAGACAGTAACCCGCCAAGCATAGGACCCAAAACGATACCCGAGCCAAAAGCTGCGCCAATTAATCCCATCCCGCGAGCACGATTCTGTGGCGTGGTAATGTCGGCAATCATGGCAGACGCCACGCCGAAATTTCCCGCCATCAGTCCAGCAAAACCGCGAGCGGCAAAGACCATCCACAATTGCGATGCCAGACCCAGCATCAGGTACGCACAAGAGGCCCCGGCAAGACAGATCATTATAACCGGCTTGCGTCCGATCGTGTCTGACAAGCGACCCCAAAAGGGACCACTGAGTCCAGCACATACTGCATATGTCACAATGATTAAAGCAATATCCATCTTATCTGCTCCCAGCTCAGGCGACAGAAAAGGCAGAATGGGGATCACAATACCAAAGCCAACAAGATCTAACAGGATAACGCCGAACAGAATCGGCACTAGGAATGAGTATGCGCTTTGAGGATACGCATCAAAATACGCACCCCATCACCCGCCTTGCCAACGCTTTACCTGCTCAAGATCTAGGTCAAAAAGATCAAGCGCACGGCCAACCGTCTGTGTGACTATCTCATCCACGGTCTGCGGACGCGTGTAGAGCGCTGGGACTGGGGGGGCTATCACCGCGCCCATCTCCGACAATTGAGTCATAGTGCGCAAATGACCTGTGTGAAGGGGCGTCTCACGGACCATCAATACTAGTCTACGACGCTCCTTTAGCACCACATCCGCTGCCCGGGTGAGCAGGCTTGAAGTTACACCGCTAGCGATTTCAGACATAGTGCGCACAGAGCAAGGGGCAATTAGCATTCCGGCAGTGGGAAATGACCCACTGGCGATGGACGCACCGATCTGGCTAGCAGAATGCACCTCGCTGGCCAGAGATTCAAGCTCCGCAAGCGACTGGTCCAACTCATAGTGCAGCGTGAGTTTTGCCGACTTACTAATGACCAGGTGGGTCTGTACCGAACACTCGCGCAACAATTGCAAAGCTCTCAAGCCGTATATAATACCGGATGCGCCGCTGATACCTACGATAATAGGCTTGGTCATGAACCTACCTCCACTTTTTTATGTCACGTCAACTCTATGAGTTTCAAGGTAGAAAATCATTGCGCAGTTCACCGGTCGCTAGGTTTCGGCCGAAAACCACTTTCACGATTTTCTTTTTTTTGCAATCGCACTTGTGGACGCGCCGTCCAATTCTTGCCGCTTGCCGCTTGCAGGTTTTCGTTTCCCCGCACCGCCAGTCGATAATTTTCCAGATGAATTAAACCTAGATATCTGCAACCGCTGGCCGCTGACGCGCACTTTTTTCAAATGCTTCATCAGTTCTTTTGGCATGCCTTCAGGCAGATCTACGGTGCTATGATTCTCAAAAATTTCAATACGGCCAATATGCTCACTGTCGATCTCCGCCTCGTTGGCAATCGCGCCAACGATATTGCCCGGCTTGACGCCGTGTGCATTACCCACCTCTAAGCGGAATCGCTCCATGCCAGGTTCTACTCTATCTTTGTCGATACGCGTCTTGCGATCAAGTTTAGCAGTCACCTCTTTAGAGCGTTTGTTGGCAGAGAGTTTTCGCTCTTTATCGCTGTCCCGACCCCGCCTGAGCTTGTCGTTTGCGCCGCGGCCGGGTTCGCTGGCATTAGTTTTTCCCCCGTGTTTCGGTGCAACTTTGACAGTATCCTGTAAAGGCTTTTTGCCTTGCGCCAACATGGCAAGCGCTGCAGCTATATCAACCACCGGTACGCCATACTCATGCTGATAATCCTGCACGAGTTTCCTGAATATCTCGAGATCTTCAGTATCCAGTGTCTCTGTAATACGCTGTTTGAACTTTCCAACCCGTTTATCAGTCACCTCCTCGATTGTTGGTAGTTCCATTTTATCTAAGGTGTTACCTGTAGCCTTTTCAATTGCACCGAGTAACCGCCGCTCACGACTAGCCGCAAATAAAATGGCGTCGCCTTTACGGCCAGCTCGCCCTGTTCGACCAATACGATGAATATAGGATTCAACATCCGACGGAATATCGTAATTGATGACATGACTGATGCGCTGCACGTCTAGCCCACGCGCTGCCACATCGGTAGCGACAACAATATCGAGCTTACCGTTTTTTAGTTTTTCTACCGTCTGCTCACGCTGCTTTTGCTGAATGTCCCCGTTCAAAGCGGACACGGAGTAACCGCGCGCTGACAGCTTGTCTGCCAGTTCAGTAGTTAATATTCGGGTACGCACAAATATCAGCATCCCGTCAAAATCTTCCACCTCTAGAATGCGGGTCAGTGCATCAAGCTTGTGTATGCCAGCCATCATCCAGACCCGCTGACGAATTAAGCCTGTCGTAATGGCCTTGACCTCAATCGCGACTTCTCTCGGTTCACGCAGATGACGCTTCGCAATCCGGCGGATGGCATCCGGCATGGTGGCGGAAAACAGTGCAATCTGACGCTCCTGCGGGGTTTGTTCTAATATCCACTGTACATCGTCGATAAAGCCCATACGCAGCATCTCATCGGCCTCATCGAGCACCAGGGTTTTCAACGAAGACAAGTTTAGTGAACCACGGCGCATATGATCCATTACCCGTCCCGGAGTGCCGACAACAACATGCACACCGCGCTTCAACTGACGCAGTTGCCCGGTGTAATCAGAACCACCGTAGATTGGTAACACATGAAACCCCGGCATATGCCGCGCATATTTCTGGAACGCTTCGGCAACTTGTATTGCCAGCTCCCTGGTTGGCGCCAGCACCAGTACCTGCGGTAATTTAAGCGTGATGTCCAGTAAAGCAAGAATAGGCAGCGCAAATGCTGCCGTTTTACCCGTGCCCGTCTGGGCCTGCCCTAGCACATCAGCACGTTCGAGCATATGCGGAATGATTCGAGCCTGTATTGGCGATGGTGTTTCATATCCGACATCAACCAAGCCCTGCTGCAACGGAGCGGGCAATTCCAGTTCAGCAAAACTGGTTATCGCATTTGAAGAGGACATGATGAATACCTTGAAGGGCGGAGAGTCCGCTATAACAACGGCCGCATAGTATACAGGGAAACGCAGTGGGTGTCGCCGCCCCCACAGTTAGACTTCGCGACACTCCAGACGGTCAGCCGCTGACCCTAAACAAAAAATACCTAAGAAACTTCTTCGTTATCCTGACTATACTCCAGCATCGTCTTCATCTTTGCATGCAGCAGGTTAACCGCCTTCAGGGGACGCACCATGACCTTGAATTCAACAATTTTTCCCGCATCATCAAAAGTGATGATATCGACCCCATTAATGACAATGCCATCTAAGTCACAGACGAACTCCAGCACGGCATGTTGTGGCGTGACTACCTCCTTGACATAGCGAAAGCTGTCATTAAACACGCCGAAAGCGGCCGTTAAATAGGCCCGTGTTAGCTCCAGTCCTTTTTGCGGTGTATGCACAACAGGTGACATAAACACACAATTCTCAGCCAGCACCTCTTTCAGGCGATCCATATCGCGACTGCGCGATATCTCATGCCATAGCTCTACGGTATTCATTGCATTTACTCCTAGCCAGGTCACCAACAGCTAAATATCTGTTTCCTGCACAAACTCTCGCTCGATTTGCTGCTGCAGTTCGTAGCGCTCAACACCTTTACTGCGACTCGACTCCCGCAGGCGATCCCGGTAACGACCTTTGCGATAATACTTAACCAATTGAAGAAAACGGTCAGGCTCTCTCTCGCCAGCAATCAGTTCCTCAATAAACGCAATATCAATGCCAACACGGTAAGCAATTCGACTGGGTCTAATCTTATGCGAGTGAAACTCAGCCACGATATGAATCTGCTGTTCGCGTGAATACGTGCATAGCCGAGAATAGCCAAAGGGTGGTGACGGCGTGCGAGTGTCGTGCTGCGGGGTGTCAGTGCTCATTGGCAATTTTTACCATTTCATCAGCCGAATGCCAAGTCCAAGCAAGATTCAGTCCATGTAAGTGTCAAATAAGTGCCTTTTCTGGTTAATTTTCGTACATCACAGGTCTATACTTGTGCGCTAAAATCGCAGTCTGAAGCAAGCCGCAACCACACAGTGAGAAAAACATCATGAATGCAGAGCAGGAATTACCGACCCTCGATGATCCCGAACAGAAAATGGCTAGCACCCTTGAAATGCAACGCAATGCTTACCTCAAGGAAGGTATCGTCTCGGCCGAAACACGCATTGACAGACTGCAGAGGGGCGTCGATGTTTTAATTAAGCATAACGCAAAAATAACGGATGCTCTGAACACCGACTTCACTTGCCGCCCTCGCGAGGTGACCTTACTGACTGACGTCGGAGCAGGGATAGCACCTATGAAACACGCTATCAAGCATCTCCGCTCTTGGATGAAACCAGAAAAACGCCCCACCATGTTTCCCTTTAACCTTCTCGGCGGCCGCTCTCGTATCGAGTACCAACCCCTAGGAGTAGTGGGTATTATTGCGCCGTGGAATTTCCCGGTCAATATGGTGTTCGCGCCGCTTGCGGGCGTGCTTGCCGCAGGTAACCGGGCCATGGTCAAGCCGTCAGAGTTTACCCCAGCCACTTCCGCGCTTATGGCAGAAATGATCAACGAGGCCTATGACACTGAAGAGGTTGCAATATTCGACGGTGGTCCAGAGGTCGGCCAAGCATTTTCCAGCCTGCCTTTTGACCACATGATCTTTACCGGCGCCACTTCGATTGCGCGTCATATCCTCGCTGCTGCGGCACGTAATCTGGTACCTGTGACATTGGAACTCGGTGGAAAATCGCCTGTGGTGATTTCACGCAGCGCCGATATTGACAAAAGTCTAGGGCGCATCATGACCGGTAAGACGCTTAACGCAGGGCAGATTTGCCTAGCGCCAGACTACCTTTTGGTTCCAGAAGAAAAATTGCACGAGGTTATCACTGCGGCGCAAAAAGCGGTCTCCCAAATGTATCCCAGCATTCTAGACAACCCACAATACACTTCTGTTATCAACGAGCGCCATTTCCAGCGCCTCAATGGCTACCTCGCCGAAGCCAGCGAGCGTGGTCAAAAAATTATTCCCATCAATCCCGCCAAAGAGGATTTTAGTACGCAACAGGGCACGCTGAAAATACCACCCACGCTCATCCCCGAACCCGCGGATGACCTAAAAATGATGGAAGAGGAATTATTCGGACCACTGCTTCCCATCCGCACCTATAGCAATTTTGAAGAGACTATTAGCTATATCAACAGCAAGCCGCGGCCACTCGCTGCGTATTACTTCGGTGATGACAAGCAAGAAGAGACCGCCTTGATCAGTCACACCACATCTGGAGGCGTCTGCATCAATGACGTCGTGATGCAGGTCGCGCAGGAGGATCTACCATTTGGTGGTGTCGGCCCCAGCGGCATGGGTGCCTACCACGGCCTCAAAGGCTTCCAGACATTCAGTCACGCCAAATCTATCTACCGTCAGGCCAGCATCAACATCGCAAAGTTGGGCGGGATGCTACCACCGTACGGAAAGGCAACGGAGAGTACGATTAAAATGCAGCTAAAAAAATAGTTTTGGTTTTGACGCCATTTAAACTGTTCGTGTGAAGGCTAACCAAGATTGTTTCAGAGAGCGCTCACACCTACTACTCTCAATCGAATGTCGAGAGCTGCATTATGAGGGAGGCTGAATAAGTAATGTGGGAATTTCAAGAGCATGGCTCTTGACCGTTGCCACAAAAGTCCCCGGTTTTCTTCCTTCCCGGATAGCTGAAACGTCTACGCCGCGCGCGACAAGATCTTTGACCGCGGTTGCCAAATCCGCAAATTGATAAGCGAGGCCCCAAAAGGCGTTGTCATTAGAGCCGCTTTTTTGTGACGCAATCACTTCCAGCGTTAGTTTACCTGCGCGAAAAAACAACATGCGGCCGCCCCATTCTGGCACCGTTTTATCCAGAGCCAAGCGAATTCCCAGTTCATCGGTAAATAATTCAATACAGGCCGAGGCATCGCTGGTGCGCAAAACCACATGATCAACCGATAAGTCCTCGCATTGCGCGGCAGCAGGTTGCAACCGCAAGTCAGCCGTTGACTGCCCCCCACAAATTCGCAGATCGAGCCCCATAGTGTTAGGTACGATTTGCTCTAAAGACCCCGCCTCGGGTAATTTCAGTACCAACCCCTGAACACAAGGCCGGCCTACTGCACTTTGCACCATTTCTATAACGGTATTACGCAAGGGCCATCTGGCTGTCGGCTGACCATGTGGTGACTCACTGATAAAAGCTGGCGTCAAAAATAGGCGCTGGTACTGCTCGACTGCGATACCCAACTCTGGCACAGCAATAACAACCCTATCAAACGTTACGCCCATTTCCTGCCCTCTAACCAACATATCTAGTTTATATGATAAACGCTTTTGGGACGATCTTTTGATCAGGATTGCGCTTGCAGGGGTGCGTTATTTCATGACCAGCAGATGCAAGTGATATATTCTATTCACTTATGTTCTGTTCTGTTTTCCACTCTGGATATTCGGAGCTCACCATCGTATTGTAGAGTTGCTATGAACACATGCAGCCCAATCGTCATCGCACATCGTGGGGCCAGCGGATACCTCCCTGAGCACACGCTAGCGGCAAAAGCCATGGCACACGCCATGGGAGCCGATTTTATTGAGCAGGATGTGGTGCTAAGCAGGGATGGGGCCGCTATCGTGCTGCATGACATCTTCCTCGACAGTACGACCAATGTAGCGCAGTGCTTTCCCGGTCGCGCACGCGCCGATGGTCGCTTCTATGCCATCGACTTTGATCTGCAAGAAATCAGACAGTTGCGGGTGCACGAGAGAACTCATCTCAATATCGAGCGTAACGAACTAGCAGTGTTTACCGAACGGTTTCCTGCACAGCCTGCTCTGTTTCAGGTTCCCACTCTCACCGAAGAAATTGTTATGCTCGCCGGGCTTGACCGCAGCCGCGGACAAAATACCGGCCTATATATTGAACTGAAGTCACCAAACTGGCACCGACGCGAGGGGCAAGATCTGTCGGCCGCTATCATTCGAGTGCTGGGCGAGACGGGGTATTGGAACCGCCCCGAACAGGTTTTTCTGCAGTGCTTCGACGATCAAACCCTGCGCCAATTACGCCACGACCTAAAGGCGCCTCTCCCGATGATCCAGCTTATTGGCGATAATAGTTGGGGCGAGGATAGCGAAGTGGACTATGACTACCTCAGAACGCCAAAAGGTCTCTCTTATGTTGCCAGTTATGCCCAAGGGATTGGCCCTTTTCTACC
>PKDD01000173.1 GCA_002862465.1 Haliea sp. | reverse complement strand
CGTTAATTCCATTTCGCAGACCATCGCTAAACGATCTACATCGGGCTTCAATGAACACAAACCGTTGGATAAGGCCTCCGGCAGCATCGGCACTACCCGCGCAGGGAAATACACGGAGTTACCTCGCAGCGCAGCCTCTTCATCGAGGGCAGAGCCCGGAGAGACGTAGTGAGAGACATCCGCAATCGCCACCCACAGACGCCAACTTCCACCGCTGCCTTGCTCACAATAAACCGCATCATCAAAATCTCGCGCATCCTCACCATCGATAGTGACAAACGGTAATTTACGCAAATCAATGCGGTGTTGCTTATCTTCTTCCAGAGGCTCAGTTTCCAAGCTGGCCGCTTCGCTGAGCACTTCATCCGGCCACTCCCAAGGGATGCCGTGTGACCGAATGGCAACGTCAATTTCCATACCGGGGTCTAAATGCTCACCCAGCACCTCGGCAATACGGCCTTTGGCGCCCAGTTGACGCGTGGGATAGTCCGTGATTTCCACCGTGACAATCTGACCCGACTCAACAAGACCTTTTGCCTTCGGAGGTATCAGTATCTGCTGCGTGAGACGGCCATTGTCGGGGATGACAAAGCCGATGCCGCTCTCTTCCTTGTAGCGACCCACCACCGTTTTATGCTTGCGCTGCAGGACTTCTATCACCTTACCTTCTAAGCGACCCCGACGATCTTCCCCGGTGACCTGAATCAACACTTCGTCGCCGTCAAACACAAAGTGCATCTGCCGTGCGCTGAGATAAATATCCTCGCCCCCTGCTAAGGGCATAGCGAACCCGTAACCATCGCGGTGGCCCTGCACGCGGCAGTGCAGCAGATGCATCTTATCCACCAGACAGTAGGCATCGCGGCGATTGACCATCAACTGCCCGTCTCTCTCCATGGCACGCAGACGCTTTCGCAGGGCTTCAAGCTGTTCTGGCTCGGCAAGGTTCAGGCTCTTCGCAATGTGGGTGTGATCGAGTGGTTTTTCAGCCTCGCTCAACAGCGCGAGGATAACCTCTCGACTGGGTATCGGATTATCGTAATTTGCCGCTTCGCGTTCGGCATGGGGATCGGCAATTTTGCCTTTTCGGGTCATAGAGTCTGAATCTTCCGTAAGAGTTTTTTATCGCGTTTTACCGATGTCACGAAAGTATACGCTAGGATTGACAGACTCGCGCGGGAAAAGTACAGTTCGCGCGCTGACAGATCCTGATCGATGTTTTCATTAGGGCTGCTCTTGCCCAGGTGGTGAAATTGGTAGACACGCTAGCTTCAGGTGCTAGTGCTCGCAAGGGCGTGGAGGTTCAAGTCCTCTTCTGGGCACCAGACGCTTGTATAGCAGCATAACACTACACAATCGGTTGACATCCGCTGATTCGGGCGGGCGTATCAAGCGCCATAGCCGAATGCTCTAGCCTATAAAAAACCTATAAAAAACAACAAGATGGTGGGCCCAGAAGGATTTGAACCTGCGACCTGCCGACTATGAGGAGGTCGGAGAGCGCCGCTGTGCTACTAGGATATAGTGCTGTCTCTAAGGTAAGGGATTGTTTAATGAAAGACCTACCCCAAGGTCAAAACCTTACTTAAAAGACAACAACCAAACACATGTTTAAAGGTTGTGTTCTTGTATTGTGTTGCCTGTGCCTTTGAAAGTGATGTCTTTTCATCTCAATCATGGATAGGCATTCTCTTTCCGACTTACCCAAAGCCATCAAAGAACCTTGCTACTAAGGGGGTTCAAGCCTTCGCACTTAAGAACAGAGGGTGCGCTTTCATTGGCCTTTTAAGTCAATGCTTTGGCTAGTTGACCTGAACCCTTCTCAGCGCCTATATTATGTTTATAAAATTAAAAAAAAGTGAGCTCATGGCCAAGGCAATACTACCTATAGCGTACATCCTCAGTCTTGCAGCGATGTCGGCAAACAGTAACGCCCAGACGGATATACAAGATCCGGTCCCGGTGATGCTGGAAGAAGTGCTGGTAACGGCGCAAAAACGCACCCAGATTCTGCAAGATGTCCCTATCTCAATCAGTGTCGCAACTGCCCAAGACATCGCCGACATCAACGCTTTTTCTTTTACCGACCTAGTGCAACTCACTCCCGGGGTGTCAATCTTTCCAGGAATTCAAGCCGCATCGATCAGGCTGCGCGGAGTCGGGCCCGGGTTCTTCTCTGTAGGATCACCACAAAGCGTCGTCGTGTTTGTAGATCAATTCGCGCAGGCGCAAATCGGCACAGTATTTTCGACGTTAGTTGATTTAGAGCGCTTGGAGTTGCTGCGCGGACCGCAGGGCACACTTTATGGTATCAACGCACCGGGCGGTGCCTACAACATTATCACTCGATCGCCCACTATGGAGGGCGTGGAAGGCTATCTGGAAGGGACTTACAGTCAATATGACTCCTCTAATTTGGCGGCCACAGATCTACGCGGAGCGGTAAATATTCCGCTGATCGATGACCGACTTGCACTACGCTTGGCAGGGGTGTATCGCGATGATGAGGGTTATATTGAAAACGTTAACCCGATCTCTCCAGACAGCACCAGCGGTGGCAACGACACAAAGGCTCTGCGCGGCAAATTGCGCTGGCTTATCAATGACACTATGCAACTTGATACGACCGCAAACTACCAAGACCTCACTCAGTATGTGTCCTCTTTCAACTATCAGGGCGAAATCCCCGGAACAGGCGGCGACACCGGTATTCCCGCCGAGTATGGAAAATTTAAAGACCGAAAGGATTACGGCGAGTTCGTTGGCAAGGTCGACGGCGATATCAAGGACATCAGCATCCACTGGTCGTGGGAAGCAGGATTCAGTGATGTAGACTTTCTGGCAATGCATCAGCAGTTCAGCAACAGCTCTAATGAAAATCGAAAGCCGTTTCCCAACTCTAATGAAGTGTTCAATATCGATCTAGACTATAAAATCACAACCTATGAGCTGCGCTTCTCAGATATGATTGGTGACATCAATTACGTGGCTGGCCTATATCATTTTTCTCGACCAGCTGATGGTGTTTTCAACGTAGTGGTGACAGACACTGAGGTCATTGGCGACTCGAGCAGTAAGGACAGCGGTAACGCCGTTTACGGAAATATCAGTTACACATTTATCGAAGACTGGGAACTGGGTTTGGGCGCTCGATACGACGATATCGAAACCACTATGGAGGGCGACATTCGATTTCTAGAGTACGTTGCTCTGGTCGACGACAAACTGGATTTCGATCATCTGTCTTGGAGTGTCAAACTCAGCCACTACTATAGCGACAATCTGACGTTTTATGCATCCGCAGACAACGCCTTCAAGCAAGGAGGTTTCAATCCACTGGTGCCAGGCGTCTTCGCTCTCACAGAATTTTTCCCTGAGATAGCTGCCTTCGGGCGCGAGGTGGCGACTTTTGAAGAAGAGATATCAGATTCCTATGAAATCGGAGTAAAAGGACTGCTGCTGGATAATCAACTACGGTTTACGCTTGCCTTATTCTATCAAGAATTCAAAAATCATCAGATCGGCTTTCCCGGAGAGGTGCCAGCACTTGAGCCTTTAGGCGGGCTGTTTAACAATCAACTCGGCAATGCCAATGAAGTACTGACTCAAGGAATTGAGTTCGATGTCACCTACGTATTTGCTCAGCATTGGGAGGCCGCTCTCCGCGGTGCATACTCCGACCCTACGATTGAGGACTGGAACCGCCGCCTATGCGAAGCAGGCGAGGAACCGCCGCTTTTGCCAGGTCAAACGCCGTTTCCAGACCAATTATTCTGTCCCAAAAATGGCAAGCCGCTCAACGCTCTGCCGCGTTGGCAGACAAACTTCCAGCTAGGCTATGAACACGACCTTGGTGGCAACTGGAACTTTGCCTCGCGGCTAAACTGGACGTGGCAATCCAAGCCGGCGCGGCAAACTCTAGCCGAGAGTAACAAACCCGACTTACCCAGCGTCAGCAGCTTTGACGAAGACAAAAGCCGCTTTGACGTGTCCTTTGTCTTTTTTGAGCCCGACCTCGGTCTAGAGTTAAAACTCTGGGCAAAAAATGTGACGGATGAAGATCTCAACATCAACCCAGGTCAATTTGAGAATACTCAAACGCTGGTAGGCAGTCAGTATCCGGGGCGCGAATTTGGCTTCACGGCTATTTATACCTTTTAAAAATAGGCTTATCTCTGCAGGTACATTAAAAAAACGTAATAGTGCAACCCCTAACCGAATAGTAACCTAGTCCTTAGTGCAAGGTAGATTGCGGTCACGAGAGCAAAGGAAAGACATGAAATACATGTCCGTAATATTGATCGGTGTCAGCGTATTACTGCTGTTCGGTTGCGGAAGGTCGGACCCCAATGCAACCGGCGGACCCTTGGCGATGCGTCGTCTCACCGGTGACCAATATCGCAATGCCATTGAAGACGCCTTCGGTAGCAATATTGAAGTGGCCGGCCGTTTCGAACCGGACAATCGCCAAGAGGGCCTCAATGCGCTCGGCGCCTCGCGGGTTGCGGTTACTCGCAGCGGTTTTGAACAATACGAAGCGATGGCTCGCAGTATAGCGTCCCAAGCAACATCGGATGAGCTCCGCTCGGACATCCTCCCATGCCAACCCCAATCACCAACCACGTCCGATGATGAATGTATAGAGCACACCATTAGCAAGCTGGGCAGAAGCTTGCTGCGTCGACCGCTAACACAAGAAGACATAGAGCTTCGCGCCGCCGTAGCATCTCGCGTCGCTGAAGAACAGCAAGACTATTACGCTGGCTTAAAACTCGCGATCGCTAGCCTGCTGGTATCGCCAGATTTCCTGTTTAGAATTGAGGTTGCTGAGCCCGCACCGCTGCCAGAGCAGCCGAACAGGTTGCAGCTGACGGATCTAAGCTTGGCAAGCAAGCTTAGTTACTTTCTGTGGAATCGGGGTCCAGACGAAATACTTTTGGCGGCGGCGGAACGTGGGGGACTCTCCGAGCCAGAAGCCTTGATACGACAGGTGAATCGTATGGTGTCCTCTGAGCATCTTAATGCTGGTATGCGGGCATTTTTTGAAGATGTCTTTATATTCGATCAATTTGACGAGTTGAGCAAAGACGTTACTCAATACCCCCTGTTCAATAATCGGATGGCCGCCGACGCGCGCGAACAAACCCTGCGTTTCGTTGTTGATCAACTCGCCACAAAAAAAGCTGATTACCGCAGCCTGTTTACATCCAATGAACTACCTATGACTCGGTCTCTAGGCCCAATTTACGGTATCCCGGTACGTACGGTTGATGGATGGGAAAATGCTACACTACCCGCGAATCAATCGCGCAGCGGACTGCTTTCGCACGCAAGCTTCTCTATGCTGCATGCCCATCCGGGGCGCAGTTCTCCAACGCTGCGCGGCGTTTTTATGCGAGAGGCTTTGCTTTGCCAGACAGTACCAGAAGCCCCAGCCGACATAGATTTCACACAATTTACGCAAGATGTCGCCACGGTACATAAAACAGCGCGCGATCGTCTGGATGTGCATGCGACTCAAGCAAGCTGCCGCAAATGCCATGCTCTGACAGATCCAATTGGACTCGCCTTGGAAAGCTTCGATGGCATCGGTAAGTTTCGACTTTCAGAAAACCAATCGACTATCGACACCAGCGGCGAGTTCGACGGTGTTGCGTTTTCTAATGCCGCTGAATTAGGACAAGCCTTCTCCCAGAGTCCACTGGTGAATGCTTGCCTGGTTGAAAATCTTTATCGCTATGCCGTGGGCAGGAAGCAAACCAACGGCGAGCGCCGCCTACTGCGCTATCTAGAGGATACGTTTTCTCAGCAAGGCTATCAGGTGCCAGCACTGATGAGTAACATCGCAACCAGTGAAGCGTTTCGGACTGCTACTGCCCCAGCCGCTGATGCAACTGAGGCGCAGCCTAGCAAGCAGCAAGCCACGGACGTTGACGAAATAAAATTTTATGATGAAGCTCAAGCATCCCTCATCATCGAACAGGGACAATCCATATGAAAAATACTAAAAGTGGCGGTATAAGCCGGCGCGGATTTCTTCGGGGTACACTCGGTGGCGCCGCTGTTTCGGTTGGCCTGCCCTTCCTCGATGTTTTCCTCAACACCAACGGTAATGCTATGGCGGCGACTGGCGCACCATTACCCCAACGTTTTGGCACCTGGTTTTTTGGCTGCGGCATGAACCCAGCGCGCTGGAATCCAACTACTGAAGGAATAGACTGGGAACTGTCGCCAGAGCTAATGCCCATTGCACCTATGCGCCACCGCATGAACATACTGAGTGGCTATAGTGTATTGCTTGACGGTGAGGCCAACCAGGTACATCGCACAGGCGTGTTCGGAGCACTATGCGGCGGTGCGCCTAAGACAGCAGACACGGTGACAGGTCCGACTCTCGACGTGCTAATATCCGATGCTATCGGCACCCGCACTCGCTTCAGATCTCTAGAAATGGCAGCAACAGGGAACCCTCGCCACAGCAACAGCCTGCGCGATGTCAGCAGTGTTAATCCTGCCGAACCGAGCGCACTGGGGTTTTACACTCGTATCTTTGGTCCCGGGTTCTCGGATCCCAATGCCAAAGATTTTTCTCCCGACCCCAGCGTGCTGCTGCGGAAAAGTGCGCTTTCCATTGTCACGGAAGACCGCAAGCGTTTGGAGCGCCAACTGGGACAAAGCGACCGCGCTCGTCTTGACCAATACTTTACCGCCCTCCGTCAACTGGAACAACAATTGGAATTACAGTTGCAGCAGCCACCGCCGCTGCAAGCCTGCAACGCCCCTCTGGCTCCCGTTGATCTCCCGCATAATACGGAGATCGACAATGTCATCGCTAACCACAAGCTGATGGCGCAAACCCTTGCACTGGCTTTGGCTTGCGATCAAACACGCGTTTTCAATATGCAATTTTCTGATCGCGCCTCCAGTCTGCGCATGCCTGGTACCACTGACACTCATCACACGCTCACCCATGAAGAACCGCGTGATGCCGCACTAGGATATCAACCGAACGCCACGGCTTTTGTGCTCAAAAGCATGGAGGCATGGACCCAATTTTGTCAGACATTGGAATCAGTGCCAGAGGGAGAAGGCACATTGCTAGACAATTGTCTGGTAATGGCGCACTCGGAAACATCAGAAGCCAATACCCACAGCATAGTGGGTATGCCATTTATGACAGCGGGTACCGCCGGTGGCCGGTTGCGCACTGGTTTACACGTCAGCGGCGTGGGCGAGTCTGTAAGCCGGGTTGGGCTCACGATGCAGCAGGCTATGGGGCTCAATGTAGGGCAATGGGGGTCGGATCAAAATCAAACGAATCGCCCGATTTCAGACATCCTTGTTTAAGCCCATTCACACTTTATAAAGGAGCAAGACATGATGAAGCCCCTGATCTGTGTCGTTCTATTAGCCCTGCTTAGCGCTTGCGGTGATAAAACTGCCAGCCTTGCGCCGACGGACGCAGTTGTGGCTGCCGCCGCAAAAGATCAGGTGCGCGGCTTTGTGTTCACTGAGTGGTCATATGATATCCCTAAAGACAATCCTGGCGAGTGCCCCGAGGGCATGAATATTACTGACGAAGATTTCTTTTCTGAGGAATACGCTGAGGTCCGCGACGAAGTAAAGCGCCGCTACGATGCCGGTGACCGTGAGGGTGCTCTGGGATTGCTGCCTGCTGATGCCTGCAAGGACCCTTCAGTATGGCCAGATCCGGGACACATTCTCTTTAAAGGCGATGCTTCTGTTGCCGGACTAGATCTCGATAGTGAAACCTCTCTCGCCAGCAGCGGAGATCAGTGCGCCCATAACGATTTTACCGGCGCCAATGGTCAGGCTGGCATCGACAACCAGCACTACCGTCTGATGGGCTGCGTCGAAGGGTATCGCCCCGACGGTCTATTCGATCGACTGTTCGATACCAATAATTCTATTTTGGAGAATGGCTATGCGACTTTACTTGAAATAAAGTTAGTAGAAGGAACCCAAGCTGAAGGCCGTGTCGAAGCGCGACTCTTTACTAGTGCAGGCCCAATTACTAAAGATGCAAACGGTCAAGTTGTGCCGGACATGAGCCAACTAGTGCATGATGACACGCTGTTCCACAGCACAGCATTTCAAGGAGAAATTAAAGATGGAATACTCACGGCAGGGCCGGTCGATGCTAAGTTAAAATTTAAGGTTCAGGCAATAGACAACTACTACTGGTTTCGCGACTTACAGATCCGAGCGGAAATGCTCTCCGATGGCAGTATGAAAGGCATACTGGCGGGATACTGGGATATTAAAAATACGTTCAACTTTTTAACGGAAGTTTACATCGGGCCGGTCCATCTTGGGCGCGCAGCTGCCAATAATATCGGCTATCAATGTGCCGGAATTTACCATGCGCTGCCGCGGGTTGCGGACGGCCACCCCGATCCAGAGACGGGCCAATGTACGTCTATGTCGACTGTAATCAATTTTGCCGCCGTGCCAGCCTTTATCATTATGCCTGAGAGCAGCTTGCAGGTTGCCCAGCAAGAGTGACAGAACGAGCATTTACTCGGCGCCAACTCATTCAGCGCAGCGGCCTAATCGCGGCAGCATCACTATTGCATGGCTGCGATACCGATGTCACGGCTCTATGCTCAGACCCTGAGTTCCTCAGTCGCGGGGAGGAGCAAATGCGCAAAACACTTCAATACTCTGAACGTTCTAGTACGGCTTCGCAAGCCTGCAATAGCTGCCAGTTTTTTAGTATCAAAAACGGTCAAAATCAAGACTGTGGGCACTGTGACATTTTAGATGGTTGGGTAAATCAGTTGGCACACTGCAACTCATGGGCCTTAAGGAACTGAGCGCGTGGACTGGATAGACCTCATAGCAGACCCTGCCTACCGACACGTGTTGCTTAATCACGTTCCTGTGATCGGCCTGATTATTGCGTGGTTCATATTGCTAGCTGGGCTGGTGTTACGTCAGACGGTATTGTTATTCACAGGTCTCACGTTAATTGCCATTACGGCTGGCATGAGCGTCCCTGTCGCGAACTACGGAGACGCAGCCTATCCTGCAATTTATGACATACTAAACGGGCGCAGCCGAGACTGGCTAGACTATCATGCGGAACTTGCGGACACTTGGCTGCCGCTGCTCTATGTAAACTCTGCGCTCGCTCTCATGGCAATCGTGGTCGGCTGGATTCGCTCGCAATGGCTACCCTGGATTTGTCTGGTAATTGCACTCATTACTGCAATCGCTATTGGCGGCGTCAGCATAGTGGCAAGCGCCGGAGGTAAAATACAACACCCGGAATTCCGTATCAGCGAGCCGCCCTGATCAGCCACCCTGACGCTGTTAGAAATCTGTGAGTCGCAAGGGTCCCGACACACTAGCGACTTGTCGTACGTAGGTTGCAGCAGGGGATACAACGCCTTTCGAAGGCAAATCTCCCATGCGCGATCCGGCAACCTGTTCCGCTGTTGTGAACGGTAGCGGACGCGCAGATTCTGGTGGTCGGCGGCCGCGGAGCGGGGGCCATGATTTCGCCATCAGTCGTCGCAGATTTCCGCCTGAATGATATCAATCAACGTATTCATCAACTGCTCAATGAGGAACGGCTTCTGTACGATAGCCGCGCACTCCTTACCCACGACCTCTGCCATATTGAATGCCAATTCCCCGCTCATGAAAACGGTCTTCCTCGCCAACTCTGGGTTCAGCGCCTGCACCTGACGAAAGGCCTCGACACCTCCACCGCCAGGCATCCTCGCGTCGAGCAGAAGCAAGTCGAAGTCGCTGTTAGTAACCGCCGCAATCGCAGCCTGGGCATCACCCACCGTGGTCGCCTCAGCACCATAAAACTGAAAGGCACGTTTTAACATATCGCGAATGGTGAGTTCGTCGTCGGCGACCAACACCCTTACGCCCTGAAGGTCAGACCCCATGGTTCGATCCACGGGCGACGCCAACTCAGTGGCAACGACCTCCTCTAGATACGGTAAAAGCAGCCGGACGGTTGCTCCACCCCCGGGAGTGTCCAGTATCTCAACCCTGCCCCCATGGGCAGATGTAATCGTCTGCACCACCGTTAGACCGAGACCTGTCCCGAAGCCGGCGGCCTTCTCCGAGTAGAACGGCTCGAAGATCATCGCGCGCGCATCGCGAGCAATGCCGGGGCCATTGTCTATAACATCGATTATGACGACATCGTCTTTTACGACTGCAGCGACGTGGATAGCCCGCGGTTCCTCCGACTCTAACGCACTGACCGCATCTTCTGCATTGCGGAGCAGGTTGAGCAGTGCCTGTATTAACTGGTTCGTGTTCCCGTGCACCCTGGGCAATCCGTCCTCCACCGCTGTCGTCAACTCACAATCACTATAGATAAATCTGTGCAGTTGAACCGAACGGTGGATCGTGTTGGCGACCTCGATGCGGTCGGACATTCCGTCTTCCACGCGCGCATATTCCTTCAGGTCTGTAACCAACGCCGAAGCGCGCTGAAGTTCCTTCCGTGTGGTGAGTAGAAGTTCCGCGGTGCGGGAGTTAGCATCAGTTGAGGCCAGTTCAACGCAGCCCATGGCTCCTGCGAGCGCATTGTTCAACTCATGCGCGACAATCGATGCGATTTTACCCATGGAAGCCAAGCGCTCGGTGTGCAGCAGCTGCGGACGGTAAACCTTCTCCTTGCTCAAGTCGCGCAGTACGCAAATGACACGGCCGTCGCCACCGATCATCGGCGCTACGCTGAAGCCGGCCACCTGATCCTCATCCAAGGGCGAAGAAAAACGAATTTCTTGGCGTCCCGGGGTACGCCCGGCGCGAGCCTCATCGAGCATAGACTGCAGGGCTCCACGATCCAGCTTATGGGCAAATTCCACCAGTTGCATACCCTGTAAAGCCTCCAACTTCCTCGCAAGGATGCGCTCGCTCGCTGGATTTGCAGACTCAACCTTGCCCGACGTATCCAGCGTTACGAGCGCGAGCGGTGATGCCTGCCAAGCCTCCATGTAAACATTAGGACTAGTCATAAGGCTGTGCGCGCTGTTGCGCTATCTTTGCCAGCGCTAACAATGGACATAATATCGCGCGCGACTCTTTCGCTGGCCAACTCGGCCGTGTCATTCATGGAACCGATGTCAGCAGGAACAATATCATTAAAGCCTAGTGCCGACACCCACCCTGATAGCATCATCGTAACAAGCAAGAATGCGGGAGAGGCTAATACGCCTCGCTGTGATGGTGAGAAAGTCATGTTAGATATGCTCTGGCATAATTAATCGATGATCTGACTAGATTTGTAGAATGGTACCTAGCTTTAATAATGCTTTAAAGGTGGGAAAACACTACCCCCTGCGATGACTAGCAATTCAAATTACTATGGCTGACGACCCGTGCATTGGAACGTCAATGCCATAATCATGATAAAATAGAGATAAACCTAATGACTCTAAGAGAGGTTATCACCCTATGTCACTCCAACCTGGCCCCATGCGAGTCATTCATAATTTTTTTTCTACGAAAACTGACGTCCTCACCGATATAGACAAACTCGACTTTTGGCCGACGACCTACGTATCTGATCGTATGGAGGAACTTCCTCTTCACTGGCACGATGTCGACAACTGCGGCTATGTGATGTCAGGCACCGGTTATGTGCTCGGCGAAGACGGCGAACGTGTATCTTTGGGGCCGGGCGACAAACTCGTCATTCCAGCCGGTGCAATTCACGCCGAAGGCGAGGTCACGGAACGTATGGTGTATATCGTTGGACTACCCGTGGCGGCGAACTTGTTTGACAAATTAACGCTGCTTGATCCGGCAGAAAGTCCTATTAGAACAAACAAAGCCCCCCCTAAGGTATGATAGGCAAATACTCTAAATCTGCGTTACCTATCACTAACCAAGATGGTCTGAACGTTAGCTCTCGAGATCGGTGCTTGTAACAAAGTCAATTGACATATTAAACCGAGAATGATTAGCTTTCGGTCTTATCTCTCGGGCAACACAACAATCCGCGCGGGGCAACCCCGTCAAGGAAAAATCGTGATCACACGAATCCAAACTTGGGCAGTTCGTCTCGGCGCTTTGGTGATATTGTCCATCAGCACTTCCGTGTTCGCGATTATCGAGATTGATGGCCACAGCCAACCGACCGCTAATCTTCGGGCCACTGAGAAGTCGCCGAGAATTATTGTCAAACTACGCAACGCCAATAACAGCCGGGTCAGCCGCAGAGAGCGCACACGCCCCGTCTTGGAGCGGCTGAGGGCGCGCAACGCGGTGCGCTTGGAGCGGCAGCGAAGTATCGCGACCGGGGCGGAGCTGCTGCTCATGAAGCCTACCGACCATGGCCGCCTACAACAGACCATCACGGCCCTGCGTGCGGATCCTGACGTGGAGTATGCAGAAGAAGATATACTGATGCAGCCGCTGTTCACACCGAACGACAGTCTCTACAGCACACAATGGCAGTACTTTGAGGACACCGGCGGCCTGCGCATGCCCAGCGCATGGGACAGCGTCACAGGCAACAGCGTTGTGGTGGCGGTTATCGATACGGGTTACCGGCCGCATTCCGATCTTGTCGCCAACCTGCTGCCCGGCTATGACATGATCAATGATACATTTATTTCCCAAGACGGTGACGGTCGTGACGATGATGCCTTGGATCCCGGTGACTGGGAGACCGCAGATGAGTGCTACTCTGGATCATCGGCCTCGAATTCATCTTGGCATGGCACCCATGTGGCGGGCAGCATAGCCGCTGAAACCGACAACGGAAGCGGCGTTGCAGGCGTCGCATTTGATGCCGGCATAGTGCCAGTGAGGGTTCTTGGTCGCTGTGGCGGCTACATGTCCGATATTGCCGATGGGATCATCTGGGCCGCGGGTGGCACTGTCAGCGGCGTGCCCGCAAATGATAACCCGGCCAAGGTTCTGAACCTGTCTCTCGGCGGTGGCGGGAGTTGTTCCTCAACCAGCCAGGCAGCTATCGACAGTGCCCGCGCGCTCGGCGCCACAGTGGTCGTTGCGGCCGGCAACGCGAACACGGATGCTTCTACCTCTACACCAGCTAATTGCACAGGAGTGGTCACGGTGGCAGCCACCAATCGTGCCGGCGCCCGAGCCTACTATTCAAACTATGGCTCTGTCGTCGATCTAGCTGCACCAGGTGGAGGCAGCGGCGGACTCATCCTCTCGACCCTCAACACCGGCACTACGACCCCCGACAGCGACAGCTATGCCGCGTACCAGGGCACCTCGATGGCGGCCCCGCATGTCGCAGGCGTCGCCGCACTCATCTATGCAATAGACCCCGCTATTACGCCTGACGATGTCAAGACTATATTAGTAACAACCGCTAGACCCTTTCCAGGTAACTGCACTCAATGCGGCAGCGGCATTGTCGATGCGTCGGCAGCCGTCACCGCTGCTGCCGACGGCAGTATCGGCGGTGACGTATTGGATAATGGCACGCCAGTCAGCGAGCTTGCTGCGGATATCAACGCACAGCTTTTCTACACTCTAGAAGTACCCGTGGGCGCGACGGAACTATCATTTGCTATGTCCGGGGGCAG
Source organism: Haliea sp. (assembly GCA_002862465.1). Lineage (GTDB taxonomy): Bacteria > Pseudomonadota > Gammaproteobacteria > Pseudomonadales > Halieaceae > Marimicrobium. The sequence goes on along the minus strand of PKDD01000173.1, from coordinate 12,053 downwards.
TGGTGACGCTGATCTATATGTTCGTTTTGGTACCGTACCGACCACTTCTAGCTATGACTGCCGGCCTTATCTGGCAGGCAGTGACGAGACTTGCAGCATTAGCGAGCCGCAGGCCGGCAGCTACCGCGTCATGGTAGCGGGCTTTTCTGCGTTCTCGGGGGTCTCGCTAGTTGGCAGTTACACTGAAGTCATCGACTCGGACAGTGACAGTGTTATCGATACCGCTGATAATTGCCCATCAATCGCTAACCCCGACCAGTTGGACTCGGATGCCGATGGCAGAGGCGATGCCTGTGATAATTGCCCGCTAATTCCTAACCCTGACCAATTAGACGCTAATGAGGATGGCCGCGGCGATGTCTGTGACGGACTGCCTCCTGGCTGCTAAACAACGGTGGTAGTGTCTTTCGTCTTTCGCCTTTCGCCTTTCACGTAACGCCCAGCGAGCGGTTGTCCGCACCGGCTCCGGCCACGTAAGGTTATGATCCGCTTACCGAATCATGCTTCCCTTAGTGCAACTGCCGGAAACTGCGTTACGATGCTATCTGATCAGTGCAGAAAGCTCACGCTTTGGCGTTAAATAAGCGAAGCACAGAGGCATCAATGCCTCCTTGCACTAACAATACGTTGATAACCGGAACAACACTATGACCAAAGTCTCTGCACAAATGCGCGCATGGCGATTACATGAATATGGACAGCCCATCGAGGTACTGAGACTTGAGCACGTTGAAATCCCAGAGCCCGGTGCTGGCGAACTCCGGGTGAAGGTGCTTGGCATACCCTTTAACCTAAACGACCTGGAACGCGTCACCGGCGGCAATATGATGGTGAAACCAGAATTCCCTTATAGCCCTGGCATGGAAGTGATGGGCTTGGTTGACAAGTGCGGTAGCGGCTGTGAGGCGTGGCATGGCAAGCACGTTGTTGCTATGCCTGCTGGCGCACATGGCGGTTACGCGGAGTTTGCTATTTGCCCGCCGGTATCAGCTTTTGAGGTGCCTAAAGAAATACCGCTGCCCGACGTGGCAGCGATTTACTTCCCCTATCATTTGGCTTGGCTTGGCTTGATTGAGCGCGCCAAATTGCAAGGGGGAGAAACCGTATTAATCCATGCCGCAGCGGGCAGTGTAGGCTCAGCCGCAATTCAACTTGCTGTAAATGCTGGCGCGCGGGTTATTGCGACAGTCGGTTCAGATGATAAATCAGAATGGTGTCGCAAGCTCGGCGCAGAAATCATCGTTAATTATAACAGCGACGACTTTGTCGCTATCGTCAAAGAAGCGACTGATAAAAAAGGTGTCGATATCGTTTTTGATACTGTCGGAGCAGCGGTAATGGAACAATCTCTTGCTGCCATCGCATACAACGGTCGTTATATTATGATGGGGTTTTCGTCTGACAAAACCGTAGCGGATGAAAAGTTTTTAGTGCCGCGCAAGCTTGCACTCAGTAACATAAGCCTATGCACAGTCATGCTTGCCTATGCCGACGAGGCTGTGTCAGAGTTTTTAAAAGATGGCATGGGTTGGAACTTCGTACCCGCAGCACTGGGTGAAAAAATTAACGAAATCATTGTTTCGCTAGTACAAAAAGGGCAGATCAAACCTGCGGTTGGCCGTGTCGTTGACTTTGACGACATACCGCAGACACTGCAAGACCTGGCTGACAGAAAGACGGTCGGTAAACTTATCGCCATACCCTAGCGCGACAATTACTTTTAGCAATTGCTAAATTGGACACCACGCCAACACATCACATACCATTATGCGCAATACGCTTTGTTGAGGACACCCGCGCAGTTAACCTGGCCGCGGCCCATACGTTATGGTCAAGCCTTGATTCTCACGCTGGAGGGATGATGCTTATAAGAGCGCTACTCACCGCAGTACTGGCGTCTTCTGCCGGCTTAGTCTTCGCCTCTGTTGAAGAGCACCAACACAGTGGAATATGTGATGCCTCAGGCGTTGTTTCCATCGGTAGCGGTATGTTCGCTGTTGCTGACGATGAACTCAATAGACTACTCATCTACAACCTGCACACGTCGGGCCCCGAGGAGTCGTCCCTAGAATTAAATGACTTCCTTAGACTCCATAGCAAAAACGATAGCCATAAGAATGAGCGTCTCAGGGCGCCGAAAGAAGCCGATTTAGAGGGCGCTGCCCGAGTTGGTGATGTCGTTTACTGGATCTCCTCGCATGGGCGTAATCGCAAAGGAAACCGGGTTGAGGCTCGAATGCAGTTTTTCGCCACTAAAATTCACAATGACGGCACTAAACCTGTTTTGGTGCCTTTTGGTTCACCCTACACCCGTTTGCTGCAAGACCTAATTGCTGCGCCACAGCATCAGAGCTTCGCGCTCGAGACTGCTGCGACGCTGCCTCCCAAGGCCCATGGTGGCTTAAACATCGAAGCGATGGCCGACATGCCCAACGGGCATCTACTTATTGGCTTTCGCAGCCCCACTATCGCAGGAAAGTCATTAATCATTGAATTGGAAAATCCCGAGGGCATCATCGCGGGCGAGGCCGCGTTGTTCGGCGTCCCGAGGTTGATTGAACTAGACGGCGGCATCCGCGCTATGGCATCCGAGGGCGGGCGCTACATGATCATAGGCAACGAGCAACAAGCCGATGATGGTCAGTCCTCATTGTTCCTGTGGGACGGCGAAGGTACAAAGATTGAGAGACTCGAAAGCCTGATCTTTGCAGACTTCAATCCCGAGGCCATTGCTGCTTTTCCAGATAGAAAAGGCGGCCAGATTCTGCTGCTATCCGACGATGGCATGAAGGATCTGGGTGGCTCGACCTGTAAAAAAATAAGTGACCCAAGGCAACGTTACTTCAGAAGTCTCTTATACAGACGCCCCGAGCTTTCATTTTTTAACTAAGGTATTCCTGCTTTTAGTGGACGAGCTAGTCAATCAGGTCTTGCTGGTCAGGGGTTGCCACTGAACATCGAAAATTGACGGGGTATTAAACAATATTTAATGTTAGGAACTTTAAACTACTATTGGACACTAATGGCATAACAAAGGTGTAGAAAGCCGTAATCCTGCCTTGGCGCAAGGCTGACACGCCCGCCCGCTAGCGCTTTATTGGGTGCCACTGAGCCAATGCCTTTCCCTATTCGCTGAACTGTGCGCTATCCAGTACCTTGGCGTGTTTAAGGCGTAGGGGGGTGTTATTGTCTCAGCCTGCTTAGACTGGTATTCTGTCCGGCTGTCTATCAAATGATGCTGATTAAACAAATACTGGGATCCATTATGTCCAGATATCTAACCACTGCTGCTGCATTGGCTCTTTTGTTACTGGGTGCCTGCGGCGTTGACGGCGGCACCACAGTTGCCAGTAACGGCGACTTACGCCCTCAACAGCCTGATTTGAGCGATCAACTGTTCAAACCAAATGAAATTGTCCAAGTTAACATCGAAATGGACCCCAATGATTACGATGAACTGCGTAGCGAAGGTCGCACCTTCGCTACGATTGCTACTGGGTGTGCGAGCGAGTTTGAATATAACAATTTTAGTGCCACTGTCACTATTAATGGAGAGGTGCTGGAAGACGTCGATATTCGAAAAAAGGGGTTTCTGGGCTCCCTATCAGCGACCCGCCCCTCATTGAAACTGGACTTTGACGAGTTGAGACCCGATAGGCGTTTTTACGGAACGCGGCGCATGACGCTGAATAATAACCTTCAAGATCCGAGTAACACGCATACATGCATGGCTTATGAACTCTTCCGGGAGGCAGGTGTGCCAGCGCCAAGATGTAATTTTGCTAGGGTTAGCGTCAATGGCGAGGATTTGGGTATCTATTCACACATAGATAGCATCAAAAAACTTTTTCTGCGGCGTAACTTCGGCAACGATTCTGGTAACTTATACGAGGCCCAGATTGCGGATTTCGGCGAAAATCTGAAAGACAATTTTCAGCTTAAAACGAATAAAGATATCAACGATCGATCAGACCTCAGTGCGGTGGTTTCAGCACTTCAGGCTACTGACGAGAATTTACCCAGCCTGCTGTCTCAAGTGGTTGACCTAGACGCCTTTATAAGGTTTTGGGCGGCAGAGGCCGTTCTCGGGCACTGGGATGGTGCTACATCGAATCTCAATAACTATTGGATCTATATTAATCCTGACAACGGCCTTATTTATTATATCCCCTGGGGCACGGACGCAGCTTTAGAGCAGGATAGCCTGTTAAGCCCCGGCACAGGGCCGCTATACCGTGTGACGAATATTCCATCGCGCTTGTACAAAATCCCGGAGTTTAAACAAAAATACGATGCGCAGGTGCTGGAGCTATTGGAACAACTTTGGAACGCAGAGTCACTGAATGCAGAGGTTGATCGCATCAGGGATCTGACTGAGACACCCGAAGTGAATATGACGCAAGTGCGCAGGTTCATTCGAGAATACGATAGCAAAGTGAGGGCGGCTGTCGCCGGAGAGACGCAGCAAAGAGAACGCACTATTCCTGATGTTGTTCAGGTGTGTGATAAGAGTAGGTATATGACGCTCACCGGCAACATTGTTAATGGGAGCGGTATTGTTGAATGGGTTGATTTGAATGGCGATTTAATCACGGTACGGGTGACCGCCTCCACACCCACCGCGGCGGCAGTTGGCTTGCCGACAGACAGCGTCTTTATCAGCCTGTCAGGCTTACTAGACGGCTCGCTAGTTGTTTTCCCTGTCCTCATAGAGAGAGGTGTGTTCGGTCAGTTGGAGGTGCCTCTTCAAGGCACGACAACGATGATCTTACGCGGCAGCCTTGGCGGTTCAGGCAGCACCGGCTTCCAAATTAATGGGGTGACCGGCGCCGGTTTAATCTCTTTTGACGAGGAACCGAAACTTGGTAGCACCGTAAATATGAGTTTCACGGCCGATTTTGTCAACAGCCGTGGTTTTTTTAACGGTGGCATTTAACCTATGCAACTTAGACTCGAGCAGACACGATACCGCAGCGATCACGGCGAACTCAGGGACAAAGATCACAGCATAGAGACATCGTGTAGTCACTTTATAAACCGGTTCCCGGCGCATAATCTTAAAGAGCAGTCAAAAATTACTTTAGCCGACCGGATAGACTCTAAGTTTTTATTGCCTATCAGAGTTTTGCCCAAATTCTTAGGCGCGTTGGACGCCAGCTATACGATTCTCGAAGACTCGGGACATCGTATTTTCACATATGAAAATACCTACTTTGATACGCCGAGATGGGACCTTTACTTACAACATCAAAATGGCAAACTTAACCGGCATAAATTTCGCCTACGACGGTATGTCGAGACCGACATTTCCTATTTTGAAACGAAGTTTAAAACAAACAAAAATCGCACGGTGAAGAAGCGTATCAGTTGCACAGAATCTCAATCACGAGATATAACGATTGAAGAGAATCAAATGAGGCCTAGCCTGTATGTAAATTATAGGCGTGTTACACTTTGGAATCACGCCGCTAATGAACGACTGACTTTAGACTACGATCTCTGTTACCGGCGTCCAGAAAAAACAAGAATAGCGCGACTTAATGGTCTTTTAATCGCCGAGTTGAAAAGGTTTGGGAAAGCTAATGGTTCTCCGTTCGTTAAAACGGCCAAAAAGTACGGCTTTTTACCTCAAACCTTTAGCAAATATTGCACCGGCGTATGTCTCACCGATGACGGTTCGCTTAAGAATAATCGCTTTAAATCAACACTTACCAATATAAAAAAAACGAGCATGATGTAGGAGTAGTGCCAGCATGAGTCTAACCCAAGACTACGATTTTTTAATCAGGCTGCTAATTAATACGGCAGCCGTTTTGATCTTAATAAGGCTTATCTATTTTAGAGCCTCCAAGCATCGCGCCTATGCCAGCTCGTTTATTCTATTTGGTATGGGCGTCTTTCTTGTCACCAGCCAGCTTTCGACTGTAGATATCTCGCTGGGATTCGCCTTTGGCTTATTTGCGATTTTTTCGATGCTGCGTTACCGGACGGAATCTATCACAATCAAAGAGATGACTTACCTGTTTTTAGTGATAGCGATGTCACTTTTATCTGCCGTTGGAGACATGAGCCACCTCGAGCTTTCGCTGCTGCTGGCCCTAGTCTGCGTAATGGCCTACATCACCGAAACTAGTGTGGTTCTGCCACTACTGGAGGAGCAAACCGTTCAGTACGAAAAAATAGAAAATATTCGCCCAGAACGTAGGGCCGAATTAATTGCGGATTTGCGCAGCCGGATGGGGCTAGATATTCGCAGTGTCGAAATCAATGACATAAACTTTCTCAAAGACACAGCCCAACTGAAGGTGCAGTATGCACCTAACAAGTCTGATGATTAATTCTAGAGCTGTCAGCGCTTGGGCGTTAGTCGCCTTGATGCTTAGCGCGGGAGCGCATGCAGAAAAAGAGCGCCTTAAGATCAGCGGCCAAGTGCTAATAGACATCAATTATTATGAATCCTTCTGGGACAAAAGCGGCGACAGCTCAAATACAGATTTTGAGCTGCGCAACGGCCGCATTCAATTCACTTATGATTTTCCTGCGGGCTGGGAGGCCAAACTGCAGGTCAATACCGAAGTCGACTCCGGTGGCGGCGATGTCGACCTCGGTTCGACTTATATCCGCTACACGAATTGGAATATAGCAGACATCACTTTGGGTAAAATGAAGGAGCCGCTAGGTATGGAACGTAATACCCGCAGCGCCCGACAAGTGACAATCGAAGACTCTATGATGACCACATCGTTTACGCCCCGAAAGAACTGGGGCGTTCGTCTGAACAACGCTAACAAGCGCAGAACGTGGTCGCTGTCGGCTACGGTGGAAGAAGACAATAACAATGGCAACGACGGCTATGAAGAGGACGAGCCTATTGCACTGACGGGTCGGTTTACTTTTGCTCCAGTCCGGGCAGAAGAACAAACATTACAGTTTGGAATCTCCGGTGCATGGCGAGACTGGAATGAAAACACATTCCAGATCAGGAACAGAGCAGAGGTTTCAAGCGCTGACAGAGTGGTGAGAAGCGCGGAGTTCGCCGCAAATAGCCAGACAGTGATTGGCTTAGAAGGCGCCTGGAGTCGGAACAGCCTGCTGTTGCAAGCGGAGTACATGGCCACACGCGTTGAAGAGGTGGACGGGCCGGATTGGGACTATGACGGCTATTATTTTACCGCGAGTTATATCCTTACTGGGGAGCATCGCAAACTGAGTAAAGGCAAGCTTGGCGCCGTGAAACCCAAGGGCAATAACGGAGCATGGGAAGTGGAGAGCCGGTACAGCTATATCAATTTACGAGATAGAGGCTTGGGTGCTGAGGCTTCGATTACCACAGTGGGCGTAAACTACTACTATAGAGATGATATCAAGGTGATGCTTGCCTACCTCTATCCAGACATCGCTGGAGATGTCACCAGTGATTACAACGGCGGCCATGCGATTTCTGCGCGGCTACAAGTGCTGTTTTAATCAGTCAAAAGAATTCAATTTGGCCAGTTCATGCAAGGACCACTTGTCGTCGGCTTTAATCTCGTCCTCGTGACTTCCGAATAATGTACCACAGACGTCTCTAACATATGGCCTTCATGTGAAGTTATGCAGTGCACATATTTTATTGCCGGCTGGATCACGCAAATAAGCGAGGTAGATTATTCCAGCGCCGCTCTGGCGGGGGCCAGGTGGCTCCTCAACCGCGGTTCCTCCAGCAGCAAGTCCTGCGGCATGCCAGGCATCGGCCATGACGGCAGACTCAGCAGAAAATCCTATTGTACTGCCATTTCCATGGCCGGCCGCCTCACCATCAATCGGTATGCTGACTGAAAAAATGCCGTGCTTGGTATAGTAAAAACAACGCCCCTTTTCATCTATCACCCCTGGCTCATGGCCTAGAGCGCCTAAAATGGCGTCGTAAAAAATTTTTGACTCATTAATGTCATTTGCACCAACCATAATGTGACTGAACATTTTTCACGTTCCTTGTTTTACCGTGATGATCTGATTCATAATCGAGTTGTGGTCGGCTTATTCCCACCCGAGTCGCCCAAGGTTAAGGGAGCGATAGTGCCGCACCAATAAGCCCACCGATAACCAAAATTTGAGCCGGGAGAAAACTCAAGACAAACCCCAGAGTCCGAGATCTCGGATCGGCAACATAGCCTCTGAAGTAGAAAAACCGCCCAACCACAAAAATCAGTCCTAAGCCAGCAGCCACATCAGCACTGACATAGTGACCAAACATAAACATTCCCGGGATGAAGAGTACCAACATCTCAAGCGTATTTTGCTGAACACGATAATACCTTTCAAAAATCGGATTACCGGACACGGCAGGCGCTGTAACACCGTATGTTCCCCGCGCTTTTCCAACCAACATGCCGAACACGGAATATTCGATCAGAGCTAATGCAATTACGATTGTTATTACTGCCACATCACTCTCCTTAAGGTTATATATTTTCAAGAAAATACTTCGATAGCAACTTGTTTACTGTACCAGCGAGTTGCCTCTTCGAACAGCGCTTACCTACTCGCGCACGCAAACAAGCAAATCATTACTGCTTGAAAGACAATAATTGTGCCGACCTCTTTGAGGTTAAGCGCATATGCGGGTTCCACACTACGGAGACACTAAAGACCACAAGTCCTGATTCTCGACGACCGTCAAGCCACGACGATCCGCAGCCATCGCCGCTTCTACTGCGCAGGCCGCCACCTGCTGCACGGGGACTGGGCTCTCAGGGAGAAACTGGGATACCACGGTCGGTAAAGACCGCATCACCCATGCGACAGGTGACATGAACGCGCCCAATGGGACGGCAATTCCCGCAGCGGTATAGCGTTTGCCATAAATTGCTGAGGGATATATCACCGTCGCCGCATTATCCTCCGACGCCTTTGTATATTCCGCTGCGGCGGCACTAGCCTGCTGCTTTCCAACATAATAGCCAAAGCGACTAGAACGCATCAGTGCCGGAATATGTGCGCTGAGTAGCACCAGACGCTTGACACCTTGGCGTTGGGCTTCGGCAATGACAGCACTGTTAGCACCGCCGTTGGTCATCACCTGTTGCTGGAAAGCGACTTGATTAAAGGTTGGCAGTGGAGGGGAACCAACGAGGCACACAACGGCGTCTGCCGACGCGACCAACGATGGGTCTGGATGCAATGCATCTCCAGAAACCCAGGCAACTTGACTCAACCACGGCGGCCGCAGCCGTTCTAACTGCGCAGGAATCTTGCCGCTCCGCGACACGCTAGTACACACTGCGCCGCGAGTCGCGGCAATCTCAAGAACCTTCGTGCCAACGAAACCGTTGCCGCCATATACGAGTAGACGAGTCGGTGCATTAGGATCTGACATAAAATCTTCCTTACTGTTTCTGACATATACGTACGCAGACGCTAAGCAGTTTACGGCAACAATAAACGTCACCCGAGGTTAGGCCGTAAGTGTGCCTGATATAACACTCTCTTGCGCCACATGCAGTGAGTCGCAGCGGCGATCACTCCAGTCCCAAGGCTAAATACCAGAAGTGTTTTGCAATGCCCTATAGTGAAAAAAATCCACCAAAATCATTCAAACGGCGTCTCAAACGAGCGCATCGATAATCTTATGCTAAATTTATAGTAACTGTCGTCTGTGCACAAAAAATATGCAGCGCAGCGATACAGTATTAAAAACTTCTCTAAAAACCAAAACAAGGATGTTATGGCCATGACACACACCTCTTTGTCTCAACCATGCTGGGATGACACCCTGCCTCCACCAGAAAAAATTGGTTACCTCGCCCTTTCCCGCACTACGGACAAAGTGCTACAAATTCTCCTCGGTGGGGATCTAGCTCGCTTGAGGGCAGATTCAGTCGCAGAATCACTGGGAATGAGCGGCACTACGCTGCGCCGCCGCCTCCGAGCCGATCACACGTGCTATCAGTTCTTGCTCGATCGCGCTCGGCAGTATCGCTGCGAGCAGGTTCTTCGCGTTATGTGGCGACCGGGTAAGTGTCTGGCGGAGGAACTAGGCTATCTTGAGGTTAACAGCTTTTACCGTGCCTTCCGGCGCTGGACCGGGCTCAGCTACAGCGAATACAAGGCCCGATATGCCCTGTAGATTTGATGCAGACTGACAAGCGCTGGACTCGCTGACAAAAGCCGCAAAGAGAAGTAACCCTGCTATGCATCTTCTATCCTACATCAGACGTATCCCTCAGGGTTTTCCTGCTGCCAGCGCCATGCGTCTTCACACATTTGCTTCAGATCACGGGACGTCTTCCAATGTAACAGTACCTGTGCTGATTCAGGGTCGGCCCAATAGGAGGCTATATCACCCGGTCGCCGGTCCACAATTTCATAGGGTATGGGGCGCCCGCTGGCCTGTTCAAAGGCCCTCACCATCTGCAGCACTGACACCCCATTGCCAGTTCCTAAGTTAATGGTATGTAGGCCGGGCCTGCTGCAAACATAATCCAGCGCTGATACATGCCCCTCCACTAGGTCCATCACATGAATATAATCTCGTACACCAGTGCCATCCGGTGTCGCATAGTCTCCGCCAAACACTCGTAATTTGTCACGCAGTCCCACCGCGACCTGCGCGACAAAAGGCATTAAATTATTGGGGAAGCCTCGAGGGTCCTCACCAATAAGACCGCTTGGATGTGCCCCTACAGGGTTAAAATAGCGCAGCCGGCAGATACTCCACTCTGAGTTGGCCGCCTGCCAGTCCGCCAGAATATGCTCGACCATCAATTTGGTGCGGCCATAGGGATTAGCCGGTGCCAGCGGAAAGCTCTCTTGGATAGGGACCGAAGCAGGATCACCGTACACGGTTGCCGAGGAAGAAAAAACCATGTTTTTAACCCCCGCCTGCTGCATCGCCGCCAGCAAACTCAGCGAGCCCGCTACATTATTATCATAATATTCTAGCGGCTGTTCAACCGATTCACCTACCGCCTTCAGACCGGCGAAGTGCAATACCGCGACAATCGTATGAGTCCGAAAAATATGGTTAAGGCAATCACTGTCGCGAACATCCCCATGTATAAAAGTTGGTGCGACGGCACAAATTTCCTGTAATCGCTCTAGTGCTAGCGCACTCCCATTGCACAAATTATCCAGTACCACGACGTCATAACCCGCCTCTATCAGTGCAACACAAGCGTGGCTGCCAATATACCCCGCGCCACCTGTCACCAATACCGTGCGATTCATAGCGTTGATCCTAACAATTCATCTCAATTAAGAACAAAAGTATAACTGATTGCAGGCGACGGGAAACCCACAGGCACCCCTGCGCCATAAATCTCGACTGATTACATGAAATAACGCACAAAACACTCTATGATGCTCTGATAAAAGACTAAGAGCAGGACATTTCAATGCATATACTTGTGACCGGCGCAGCCGGTTTTATCGGCTATCATCTTAGTGAAAAGTTGCTGGCACGTGGGGACACCATTATAGGCTTGGACAACCTCAACGACTATTATGACGTGAGCCTCAAAGAAGCCCGTTTGGATCGATTGGAGACTCAACCGGCCTTTACTTTTGTTCGCGGTGATCTCCAGGACAGGCCAACGCTGGAGGCGCTGTTTACTGACAATCATTTTGATGCCGTCATCAACCTTGCTGCACAAGCAGGGGTGCGCTATTCGCTGGAGAATCCCCACGCCTATATTGATAGTAACGTCGTGGGATTCACCAATATTTTGGAGTGCTGCCGTCACCATAATATCGGGCACCTCGTCTATGCAAGCAGTAGCTCTGTTTATGGCATGAATGCTTCTATGCCATTTTCAGTGCATGACAATGTAGACCACCCGATTTCACTTTACGCAGCAACCAAAAAAGCTAACGAGTTAATGGCCCACACATACTCTCACCTTTACAATCTCCCTACGACGGGCCTACGATTTTTCACCGTCTATGGACCGTGGGGCCGACCGGATATGGCGCTATTCCTATTCACTAAAGCCATACTGACGGGAGAGCCAATCAAGGTCTTTAACAACGGCAAGATGCAGCGGGATTTCACATACATAGACGACATCGTCGAA
>PKDD01000076.1 GCA_002862465.1 Haliea sp. | reverse complement strand
AGTGAGGGCGTCTTTGGTGAAGCTGTTTTAGGTGGTGTCCACGCCAGGGCGAAGGCCACAGCTTTCCAGCAACGCGGCAAGATGACGCGCGTGTTCTCGAGGCGCATCTGCCGCACTGGTCAGTAGTTGGTCCCGTTGGCGGGCCCAGATTCGGTAGGCGTCAGGCATTTGTTTTTGCAGGCTTTGCTCCAGAGCCAGTACGGGGGGCATTAGCTGATTGCGGCGCCGGGCAACCTGCACCGACCAGACTTGTACCTCGCCGATGAAAAACTTGCGCACCACATTGTCAACGATTTTGCCGTCAGGGCTGGGCGTATTGCCAATGCAAATTGACACGCCCTCCAGCCTCTGCTGGATAGCGGGTGCCGCTGCAGCGAGGGCAGCGCGCTGTGCGTCAAGCGCTGCCAGCAGAGCGCCACCATCGCCGCTGCGAATGTCGCCCAGCAAACGCTCAAGTTCGCCGCTGCCAGCCTCGTAGTGTCCGTCCAGCCACTGGCTTGACAGTGCCGCCAGCCGAGCCAGCGAGAGAGCTATCTGGCCTCCGGTATTCGCGGGGTAATTGTCAAGGCGTTGGGGCCGTTTCCAGAATGCGCGGAATTCCGGCCCGCCGAGTGTGGCATTCCAGATTCGCGTAGACAGCATTCGGTGCTTTTCGGACAGGGCGGCTTGCAGCGTAGCGATCAGCTCTGCATCAGTGGTCTGATTCAGCGAACCGATGCAGGCCGGTGCCAGCGACAGGAATTCAAGCTCCAATAAAAGTCGCTGGGAATCACTGGCCAGCTTACCCAGGCTACTATTGATATTGCCGATTGTGATACTGAGTTCGCAACCGTTCAATGCCAGTAAATCAAGTAGACCGATAGATTGTGATTGCGGGTCGATGTGCAGATCGCGACTGCGGGGCAGTGGAGGCAAGCGGTCGGCCTTCACCGTGATAGGCCGATCAAGGCTGTTCGCGAGACGCGTCAGATACTTGTCCAACGGAACGCTGGAGCTTTTGCTGCATCCGCTCACTAAGCTTACAGCCAGCAGCAGAATCGAGATCCTGTTACGCGCGCTTTTCACAGCTGAGCACTCATTTATCTAGTGGCAGTGCGCAGACCTTTGCGCAGTTGCAGACGCAGTGCAGGAGCAGCCAATGGCTAGAGACTTGTTCGCCGGTCCTGCTTATTAAGAATGCTACATGACGCAGTTTTTAGCGTAGGCTTTAGCCTCGTCCCCAGTCCACTCCCCTTTTGGTTTGTCATTGAGGTCCTCGCACCAGTCTTCGGAGCCGATGGCCATACCGTCAATTAAGCAGTTTTTTGCATACGTTGCGGCATCCGATGCGGTCCATTCTGATTTTGGCATTTCTCCCTGAGCGACACACCATTTCTCGCTACCGGGGTCGTTCGTACAGGCCGCCAGTGTGAGGATGCTGGCGATGATTAGAATGCGCTTCATAGGATGCTCCCTTGGGGTCTTGTAAAATATAAAATACTCGACTCATTGTACACCGTGTTCGATTCTCTATGCGACATCTGACTGTTTTGAATTCGGTTGGTCTATCCGTTGAGCGTGCAGACGCCGCTAAGTGTTGTCTGAAATATTGGGTAAGCGATTACAATTAACGTGCGAAAAAGCCCGTCTAAATCTGCGAGTAACAGGCGTGCATCGATTAGCGGAAGACGCCGGGATCAGGCGCTGAGGCACTGCAGACGGAAACAACACTCCAGGTTAATTACAAGCGATCGAGTTTAAATGGTGCCCAGAGACAGAATCGAACTGCCGACACGGGGATTTTCAATCCCCTGCTCTACCGACTGAGCTATCTGGGCAACAATGCGGAACCGCATTTCGCGCGTATTAAACCCGTCTGAGCAGCGCGAGTCAAGTTGCGCTGATGCGTGCCACAGACTGACGGGCTACTCTGTTGGCGGCACATAACCTTCCGCCTGATCATAGTCTTCTCCTGAAAAGTATTTATCCATCTCTGCTTGCAGATATTTTCTCGCCTCGGGATCGACTAGGCTCAGATGCTTTTCGTTGATCAGCATGGTCTGGTGGCCTTGCCAGTCAAGCCACGCTTTCTTCGAGACATTGTCAAACACGTCCTGACCTTTAGGGCCGGGATAGGGGGGCGCGTCGAGGCCTTCCAATTCTTCCCCATATTTTTTGCAAAAAACCATACGAGACATTCTCAATACTCCATCTGTGGGTGTGGGCCTGCCAGTGTTTCTAGCAGCGAGGCCACTGGGGCCGCGAGGCCGATTTGTGGCGGCTTGTCTAGGTTGTACCAAAGCTGTCGTGGGGCTTCCATTACGGTGTCTGGGGTTGTGTGAAGCTCTACTATGATGGGTGTAATGTCCAGATGATAGTGGCTGAAGGTGTGCCGAAAGCCCGATTGCGGCGCCACCTTTATTGGCGCAATACCCCAAAGGTCGAGACAGCGCTCTAGGCTTGTCTGTGCGTCGTCCACCTCGGGGAAACACCATAGGCCACCCCAGATACCGCTAGGCGGACGTTTCTCCAACCAAACATCGCCGCCCGTTGTGCGTGCAATCAGAAAGCAGGTAGTTTTGACCGGTAGAATTTTACGCGGTTTTTTACCGGGATAGTCGCGTTGATCGCCGTTGGCAAGTGCTTGGCAGTCTGTTGCCAGCGGGCACAGGGGGCAGGCAGGTGCCGAGCGAGTGCATAGGGTTGCGCCCAGATCCATCATTGCCTGAGTATAGTCGGCGCAGCGTTCGGCCGGTGTATATCGCTCAGCGATATCCCATAGTCGTTGATGCACCGCGGATTGTCCCGGCCATCCGCTGACACGCCGATAGCGTGCGAGCACCCGCTTTACGTTGCCATCGAGAATGCTCGCGCGCTGCCTGAAAGCAATACTGACAATAGCGCCAGCGGTGGAGCGACCTACGCCGGGCAGATCGCATAGGCCTTCGATCGTGCTGGGGAATCGTCCTGCATGCTCGTGGACTACCTGCTTTGCAGCCTTGTGCAGGTTTCTTGCTCTAGCGTAGTAGCCTAGCCCGGTCCACAGGTGTAATACAGTGTCCTCTGGCGCGTACGCGAGTGTTTGCACATCGGAAAAAGTAGCAATAAAACGTTCAAAATAGGGGATGACAGTCTTCACCTGAGTTTGCTGCAGCATGATTTCTGACACCCAGACACGATAAGGGCTAATGTCTTGCTGCCAGGGCAGGTCCTTGCGGCCGCACTGGTCAAACCATGCAAGGACGCGTGTGGAAAAGAGTTCGGGACTTGGCATGCACAGGGGTCGGGCGCTAGTTGGCGTCACAGAGTAATGCCTCACCTGCCATAGTGCCAGTGAATTAAGCCTTGTGTTCCCTTATAATGTGCCCTTTTCGGGGACCCCTGCCCCAGAACCAATCGAGTGGAGAGAACGATGGCTGCGCGCAAAGCCACAGTAACGCGAGATACTCTGGAAACTCAGATCACCGTGGCGGTGAACTTGGACGGCTCTGGTAAAACGGTGTTTGATACTGGCATCCCTTTTTTGGAGCACATGTTGGATCAGATTGCACGCCATGGCCTGATCGACCTAGACATTAAAGCCAACGGTGACCTGCATATCGATGACCACCATACGGTTGAAGACATTGGTATCACGCTAGGGCAGGCCGTCGCCGAGGCAGTTGGCGATAAGAAAGGCATTCTCCGCTATGGGCATGCCTATGTGCCGTTAGACGAGGCGCTTTCCAGGGTGGTCATTGATTTTTCTGGCCGTCCCGGTGTCGTATTTCAAGTACCGTTTACGCGGTCATCGGTTGGCGGCTTCGATGTCGATCTGTTTATGGAGTTTTTCCAGGGCTTCGTTAATCATGCCCTTATCACTCTGCACGTGGATAACCTGCGTGGCGACAACAGCCATCACCAAATAGAGACGGTGTTTAAGGCTTTTGGTCGTGCGCTGCGCATGGCCTTGACGGCCGATCCTCGTATGGAGGGCATCATGCCCTCTACCAAAGGCGTGCTGTAAACAGGGATCCTGAGTATGACTGGTATTGTCGCCGTTATTGACTACGGCATGGGTAACCTGCATTCCGTTGCCAGTGCCTTAGAGCATGTTGGCGCGAGCGATGTGGTGGTAACCCATGATGCGGATATGATCCGGCAGGCTGATCGCGTCGTGTTTCCCGGCGTGGGCGGTATTCGCGACTGTATGTCGGAGATTCGTCGCCTCAAGTGTGATGAACTTCTGACACAGGCGTTAACGCAGCAGGGGGTGCCTGTGCTGGCGATTTGCGTGGGTTTGCAGGCCCTGATGAGCCACTCGGAAGAAAATGAAGGCGTGGACTGTCTGGGCACGATTCCCGGAGAGGTTCGTTATTTTGGCAGCCCGCTTACAGATGCTGAGGGCGCACGCCTTAAGGTGCCGCATATGGGATGGAACGAGGTGCGTCAGACGGTGGCGCATCCCTTATGGGCGGGCATTCCGGACATGACACGTTTTTACTTTGTACACAGCTATTATGCGCACGCATGGGATCGCAGCTTGGTGGCAGGAAGTGTGCAATACGGCGTTAGCGCTGACGCCGCATTGGCCCGCGACAACCTGTTTGCGGTGCAATTTCACCCTGAGAAAAGCGCCGCTGCCGGGCTTAGGTTGCTAAAAAATTTCTTGGAGTGGAACGGACAATGCTGATCATCCCCGCAATTGATTTAAAAGACGGTCAGTGTGTTCGTCTGCGTCAGGGCCTCATGGATGACAGCACCGTGTTTTCTGACGATCCGGTGGCGATGGCGGCCCGCTGGGTTGAGGCCGGATGTCGGCGTTTACATTTGGTGGACTTGAACGGTGCCTTTGCCGGCGAGCCGATCAACGGGGGCGTGGTCACTGCTATCGCGGCAGCCTTCCCAGATTTGCCGATACAAATTGGTGGGGGTATTCGCACCTTGGAGACTATCGAGCACTACATTAACGCGGGTGTTAGCTATGTGATTATCGGCACCAAGGCGGTAAAACAACCCGAATTCGTCGCCGCAGCCTGTGCGGCGTTCCCTGGTAAAGTCATTGTGGGTCTGGACGCCAAAGACGGGTTGGTCGCCACCGATGGTTGGGCTGAGGTGTCTGAGGTGCGTGCCGCAGACCTTGCCCGTCGCTTTGAATCCGATGGTGTCGCAGCCATCGTCTACACTGATATTGCGCGTGACGGCATGATGCAGGGCGTCAACGTCGAAGCAACTGTGGCGATGGCGCAGGCCTCCAGCATTCCGGTGATTGCCTCCGGTGGTATAACCGACATACAAGATATCCGGGCGTTGCTGAATGCAGCACATACCGGGATTTGCGGCGCTATTACTGGCCGAGCGATTTACGAAGGTACGTTAGACGTCGCCGATGCACAGCGGTTGTGCGATGAGGGAGTAGTTTAGTAATGGCGCTGGCTAAACGTATCATTCCCTGCCTCGATGTGGAGGACGGGCGCGTTGTGAAGGGCGTGAACTTTATTGATATTCGCGATGCCGGTGATCCTGTGGAAATTGCTATACGTTACAACGAACAGGGTGCCGATGAGTTATGCTTTCTCGATATCACCGCCAGTCACGAGGGCCGCGATACGACCGTTCAGACTGTGGAGCGGATCGCTGAGCACGTCTTCATTCCCCTTACCGTTGGCGGCGGCATTCGCTCGGTGGACGATATCCGCACTATGCTTAACGCTGGTGCTGACAAAGTCAGTATTAATACGGCAGCCATTCACAGCCCCGAGCTGGTGCGGGAATCTGCCGAGCGCTTCGGTTCCCAGTGCATCATAGTGGCAATTGATGCCAAGCGAGTGAACGATGTGGAGGGTCAGCCCCGCTGGGAAATGTTCACCCATGGCGGACGCAAGCCAACCGGCATCGACGCCGTCGCCTGGGCCGTAAGGATGGCTGAACTGGGCGCGGGAGAAATCCTGCTGACCAGTATGGATCGAGACGGCACTAAAAATGGCTTTGAGTTAGGTGTGACGCGCGCGATTACTGATGCCGTTGACATTCCAGTGATTGCATCGGGCGGTGTGGGCACATTAGACCACTTTGTTGACGGCGTTATCCAAGGCGGTGCCGATGCAGTATTGGCGGCCAGTATTTTCCACTTCGGTGAGTACACCGTGCCCCAAGCAAAAGCTTATATGGCCGAACATGGTATCGAGGTGCGCTAATGGCAGGCTTCTATTGGCCAGTACTCGTTGTCGTTATTAGTCAGGGTCTATGCATTGATCCGCTGAGATACGCTTAAGGCGTCTTCTGTGCCTTGGCTTGCACGTTTTGCTCATGTAACCGGAGAATATTCAGGCCTTTTAATAGCGCAAGAGCTTCATACAATTGATTGTCATCGGTGAGCAACTCTTTACTGACGGCGCTCTTCTTATTTTTCTCCGTACCGTTGGCGTTGCTGAGGTGGCCTGACAGGTCGGCTTCGCTGATACGTGGCGTGTTGTCATAGGCTGTGATAGTAGCGCGCTCAACGATAATGTCGGGCACGATACCTGCGGCCTGAATAGAGCGACCATTGGGTGTAAAATACAGTGCAGTCGTGAGCTTGATCGCGCGTGAATCCGACATCCGCAGTACGCTTTGCACTGACCCTTTGCCAAAACTCTGAGTGCCCATAATGACAGCGCGGCTGTGATCTTGCAGGGCACCGGCAACAATTTCTGAAGCACTGGCCGAGCCCTGATTAATCAGTACAACAATCGGCACGCCGTCGGTGGCGTCGCTCGGACCGGCGTTATAGCGCGCATCCGAGCCGTTGACTCGTCCCTCAGTATAGACGACATTGCCCTCGTCCATGAAAAGGCCTGCCACATCGACACTAGCGTCTAAAATGCCACCGGGGTTGTTGCGCAGGTCCAGCACGAGCCCTTTGAGCGGCCCTTTTGAGAGAAGTTTATCCAACGATTTTTGCACATCTGCACCTGTGCTTTTTTGGAACTGCGCTATGCGGATGTAACCGTAACCAGGCTCTAGTAAGCGTTGGCGCACGCTGGCGACTTTAATCGTGTTACGCACCAAGGTCACGTTAAAGGGTTCGCTGTTACCGGGCCGGCCAATAGAGAGGACAATTTCACTGCCTTTGGGTCCGCGCATCAGATCGATAGCCTCGTTTAGAGACATGCCTTTTACCGGAACATTATCAAGTTTGAGAATGATGTCGCCGCTTTGCAGACCCGCTTCGGCTGCCGGCGAACCATCAATCGGGGCGATGATTTTGATGTAGCCATTTTCCGTTCCCACTTCCAAGCCCAGTCCGGTGAACTCGCCGGACGTGGCATCTTGAAGGCCCTGATAAGCGTCCTCTGTCAGGTACATTGAGTGCGGGTCTAAACCAACCAACATGCCCTCAATAGCGAACTCGAGAAGTGTACTGTCGTCAATTTCTTCGACATAGCCCGTTCGAATTTGGTTGAACACCTCCGCAAACGTGCGCAGTTCATCCAGCGGCAGTGCATTCTGTTCGTCTGCCGCAGACAGCGGAATAGACACTGCCAGTGCGAGAGCGGCAGCTATGCTTATTAGTTTAAGGTTGGACCGAGAATTAAAGCGCATGGTTATTGTCTGAGAGTCCGTAGCTTGGACGCTACAGTTTACCTTATTCTCTATCAAAAATGACATCTGCGTTGGCGGTCCTCAAGTTCAGCGTTTACACCAATTTGCCGGATTGGTGGGCTTGCCGTTATACCGCACTTCGAAATACACAGCGGTCCGCTCCATGCCCGCACTGTTGCCGACGGTGCTGATTGGGCTGCCAGCAGTGACCCACTCACCGACCTCCCGCAGTAGACTTTCGTTATGTGCGTAAAGGCTCATATAGCCGTCACCGTGATCGATAATCAGCAGTAAGCCAGAGCCTCGCAACCAGTCAGCATAGACCACGCGGCCGTGATGGATGGCGCTGACCGTAGTGCCTTTCTTGGCAGCTATAGTGATGCCCTGCCACTGCATTTTGCCGGCATTGCGTGAGCGCCCAAATTGATTGGTTTGCTTGCCGTCAACTGGCCAGGCCATGCTGCCTTTCGCGCTTTTAAACGTTGCATAGTTAGCCGGGACCTCCAAATCGACGACGACCTCTTCGATGGCCTGCAAGAGCTCCTCAAGTTGCTGTCGGTCCTGCTCTTTTTGTTTCAGTTGGTCGCTACTACTGCGGATACTTTGGGCTAGCTGTGTCATGACTCGTTTGCGCTCGGCCTGCGCTGCGGTGAGAGTAATCTGCTGTTTTTTCAGCGCCTGACCGCGGGCTTCGAGTTCTGCCGCAGCGGTATCAATGCGCTGCTGCAGTGTCACCAACTGGCGCAGGTTCTCACGATACTCTGCGATCATGGTGTTGCGAGCCTGAAAAAAATAGCGGTAGTAGCCCAGCGCGCGCGCTACGGTATGCGGATTTTTTTGGCTCAATAGAACTTTGATTTGTCCTTGACGCCCAACCTGCCAAGCGGCTTTTAGTTCCGCGGCAATACGAGCCTGTTGTTCATCGCGAGCTTTCTCATGTTGGCTGCGTTGTTCCTTCAAAGCGGTCAGCTCCGTGTTGCTGTTTTCAAGTGCGCGTTGATTTTTAACGATCTCGCGTTGTAGCGTTCCTAACGCTACTTCGGCTTTTTGAAGTTGTGTTTGCAGCGCAGTTTGACGCTGACTGGCATTGGATATTTCCGCCGTGATGCGGTTTATTTCGACGTCAAGTTGCCGCAGCTGTTGTCGGGTTTTCTCCTCATCCGATTGTGTCTCGCCCTGGCATGAAAAGCTCAAAAACAGCAGGGTAAATAGTATTTTCCCAGGCGCAGATCGTGTCAGAGCTAGCCCGTGCATGTCAGGCTTCGGCCCAGCCCCAGCAAATGAGTCTATAGGTCAAGTGCGCTTAGTTAGCAGGCTGCTGCCCGTCATCTCTGCCGGCGCTGGCAGTTCCATCAGGTCGAGAAGGGTTGGCGCGATATCAGCTAAAACCCCACCGGACGCTTTCAGTCCGGTTTGTTTTGGTCCGATATAAATGAGCGGCACAAGCTCTGTGGTGTGTTGAGTATGTGTCTGGCCTGAAGCATGATCGGTCATCTGCTCACAGTTACCATGGTCAGCGGTCACTAGGGCCTGGCCGCCGGCGCTAAGCAGCGCATGTTCAACTCTGCCCAAGCACTGGTCCAGAGCTTCTACGGCTTTGACTGCGGCGTCGAATACGCCGGTGTGCCCTACCATATCGCCGTTCGCGTAGTTGCAGACGATCAGGTCATATTTTCCTGAGGTAATTGCCTGCACCAGTTTGTCGGTTAACTCTGGCGCGCTCATCTCTGGCTTCAGATCGTAGGTTGCAACATCCGGGGAAGGAATTAGCTCTCGATCCTCCCCCGGAAATACTGTGTCGCAGCCGCCGCTGAAAAAGAACGTTACGTGGGCATATTTTTCAGTCTCAGCAATGCGTAACTGCGTCATGTGGCGTTGAGCCAGATAATCACCTAGCACGTTATCTAATACCTCTGGCGCGAAAGCGCAGTTGGTTTCTAGTCCTGCGGCATACTCCGTCGCTGTTACGAAATTCGCCAGTACCGGCACTGTATTGCGTTGGAATTGATCAAAGTCGTGTTCGACGAAGGCTCGGGTTAATTGCTTTGCACGGTCTGAGCGGAAGTTCATAAATATGACACTGTCGTTGTCGCCGACAAGAGCAGGCTGTTGCTGGCTATTGCAAACAATCGTGGGCAGCACGAATTCATCACTTTCACCGCGTTGGTAAGCCGCGGCCAGAGCATCATTAGTGTTGTCTGCGCGGTATTGCGCGGCACCTTCTGTGAGGAGCGCATAGACGCATTCAATACGATCCCAGCGGTTATCCCTGTCCATTGAGTAATAGCGGCCGCACACGCTAGCTGTGCGGCCGCAGCCGAGTTCTGCGAATAGGGCGTCTGCTTTTTCCAGAGACGGTGCAGCGCTGCGCGGGGGCGTATCGCGTCCATCAAGAAAGGCGTGCAGATAGACCTGCTGAGCGCCGCGCGCGGCAGCCAAACGAATGGCGGCGAAAATTTGTTGTTCATGGCTGTGAACGCCGCCCGGGGATAGCAGCCCGAATATGTGCACCGCTCCCCCGGCCGAGGCGGCCTTGTCGATAGCGCTGTTAAAGGCGGCATTGCGGTTGAAACTGCCATCGCTTATTGCGGCGTCAATGCGTGAAATATTCTGATAGATGACGCGCCCTGACCCCAAGCTCATATGGCCTACTTCGGAATTGCCCATTTGTCCGCCTGGGAGTCCCACGTCTTCCCCAGATGCGGAGATCAACGCGTGAGGAGCATCGGACCACAGTCGATCCCACACGGGGGTGGAGCCATTGGCAATGGCGTTATCCTGTGTGTCTTCGCGGTGGCCCCAGCCATCCAGAACGACCAAGACCGTGGGTGTTTTGTGACTTGCAGGCATGTAGATTCTCGATCGGTCAAAATGTCAACGAATCTCATTTTAACCTTTCTGAAGGGTCAGTGCATCGTCTCTGTGGACGTTCGGAGTTGGCTAGTACCGTCAGCACCTCAGGGCTGGTTGCACCTTGGTAGACCCTGTATACTTACCGCCCTTTAAATCGGCCTGAGGTGTATTTGACCACATTCTCGGTGTGCGCAGCTTTAGCGCAACGGTCTTAACCGTCCTCGACAGGTATCAGTTACAGAGATCATGGCACTATTTTTTGAATTTTTAACGCAGCAATATCTCCTAGTGGGTGCGCTTTTAGTCGTCGTCATAATGTTGATCCTGCATGAGTCGCGTAAATCTGGGCCGGCCGTGACGCCGCAGCAGGCGATTACGCTAATAAACGCCGAAGACGGCGTGTTTCTGGACCTGCGCGATGCTGCCGAGTTTAAAAAAGGACATATCGTCGGTGCGATAAATATTCCGGCTGCGAAATTGCCAGAGCGCATGGTGGAACTCGAAAAATCAAAAGGTAAACCGATTGTTCTGGTATGCAAAATGGGCCAGCAGTCCGGTGCGGCAAGCAAGCAACTAAAGGCTGAAAACTTTGAGCAAGTCTATAAAATGACGGGTGGGATGATGGAGTGGGGTAATCTGCAGTTGCCCACAGTGAGCTGATTCGAGTGTCTACTGCGAGCCAAATAGTCACCCTTTATACCACGCGTTTCTGTCCTTATTGCGTGCGAGCGAAGGCGGTATTAGACCAAAAAGGCGTTGCTTACACAGAGATTGCGGTAGACAACAACCCCGGCTTGCGCCGGGAAATGGCGATGCGAAGTGGTGCCACTTCTGTGCCGCAGATATGGATAGGTGAAGACCATATAGGCGGCTGTGACGAAATGTTGTCATTGGAACGGCAGGGTCGCCTGAATGGGCTGATTGAGCGGGCGCTGGCCGCGCCATAATTTTTTGACAAGCGTAGGAGCGTACCTTTATGGCCGATGAGCCTGTAGCAAGCGAGCAGCAACCACCTCAGCAGCAGTTTTTAATGCAGCGTATTTATATCAAGGATTTGTCATTTGAGTCCCCTGCAACGCCGCTTTTGTTTAAAAAGCAGTGGCAGCCCAAGATTAGCGTTGATCTGAATACCAAAGGCGATGCTATCGATGAGCAGGGTAACTTTGAGGTTGTTCTAACGATTACCATTACTGCGAAGCTTGAGGAAGAGACGGCCTTTTTGATCGAGTTACAGCAGGCCGGTATTTTCGCTATCCTAGGGTTTGAGGGTGAGCAACTGCGACGGATGCTGGCGACGGCAGCACCGAACGTTCTGTTTCCCTATGCTCGAGAGACGATCGATTCAATTTGTGTGAAAGGCGGTTTTCCTGCACTGATGCTGTCACCGGTAAGTTTTGAAGCGCTGTATCAGCAGGCTCTCCAGCAGGCGCAAACAGGGTCTGATGCATCTGCGGCGTCGACGCACTAATCGGCTTTAGTAGCATTACTTCATTAGTATTGAAAGCGCAGGAGAAAAGTAAGTACTTGCTTACTTAAGTGATGGGAAGTCTAACTGTCGTAAACCCTCGTAGATTATAAGTGCCGCCGCATTGCTGAGATTGAGGCTGCGGCTGTTTTCTTTCATTGGAATGCGGACGGTCCGCTTAGCCCCCAAGGCATCCAGTATGCTCGCGGGCAGTCCGCGAGTTTCGGGGCCAAACAAGATGGCATCATTCCGCTGATACTGTATTTCATGATAGGCCGTGCTGCCTTTGGTGGTCGCTGCGAATATCCTGGGACGGCCTTGTTGCTGACTGAAGCTATCGAGGCTAGGGTAGAGTTGTACTGCGGCAAATTCGCGATAGTCCAGTCCGGCGCGGCGCAGCTTTTTATCGTCAAGGTCAAAACCCAGCGGTTCGATTAGATGGAGCGAGCAGCCTGTGTTTGCACAAAGTCGAATAATATTGCCTGTGTTGGGAGGGATCTCAGGCTCAAACAGAACGATTTTCAGCATAGTGTGAGCGCCTAGAGGTTCAGTTCTTTCATTTTGCGGGTCAGAGTATTGCGCCCCCAGCCCAGTAATTCTGCAGCGTCCCGTTTTCGTCCGTGGGAGTGCTCAAGAGCGACTTTTATCATGACCTTTTCGAACGCAGGTACCGCGTCTTGCAGGATTTTTTGCCGGCCATGCACCAATTCGTTGCGGGCCCAGTTACACAGCAAGTCAGGCCAATCTGGGTGTTCGCTGGTCACTGGTTCAAGTGAGGTGGTGCCGAGTTCCGGTGGCAAATCGTTCAGATGCACTTCTCGACCTGAGGCCATTACAGTCACCCAGCGGCAGCAGTTTTCAAGCTGTCGCACATTGCCAGGCCAGTTGAGGCTGCATAAGAACGCCTCTGCCTCTGGTTGCAGAATCTTAGTTTCTCCGCCCAACTCTTTCGCTGCTTGCTGGAAAAAATATTGCATCAGTCGTGGAATGTCTTCTCGTCGTTCGGCAAGCTTGGGGATATGTATGCGAATGACGTTCAGGCGATGGAATAGGTCTTCTCTGAAAGCACCTTGTTGCACTAGGCTCTCCAAATCCTGATGGGTCGCGGCGATAATGCGTACATCGACCTTAACGGATGCGTGCCCTCCTACCCGGTAAAATTCTCCATCAGCAAGCACCCGCAATAGTCGCGTTTGAGTATCAGCCGGCATATCGCCGATCTCATCGAGGAACAAGGTGCCGCCATCGGCCTGCTCAAAACGCCCCTCGCGCGTGCTGTTTGCACCGGTGAAAGCGCCTTTTTCGTGGCCAAATAATTCCGATTCCATCAGGTCTTTGGGAATAGCGGCCATGTTTAGCGCGATGAAAGGTGAGTTAGTTCTCGGGCTGTGACGATGCAATGCATGGGCTACCAGTTCTTTTCCGGTCCCCGACTCGCCATTGATTAGTACGTTAATATTGCTGTGCGCTAATCGTCCAATAGCTCGAAAGACCTCCTGCATGGCGGGCGCTTCGCCAATAATCTCAGCGAATGGCAGGTCCTCTAGCGGGGGGGTGCTGCTGTGTTGTTCTCTAGCATGTGCAAGCGCTCGCTCGGTAACCGCGATGACTTCATCGAGGTCGAAGGGCTTAGGAAGGTACTCAAAGGCACCTTTCTGGTAGGATGCGACGGCACTCTCTAGGTCCGAATGCGCCGTGGTGATAATAACTGGAAGGTCCGGATAGCGCTCGCCGAGAAGTGATAATAGCGCGAGCCCATCTGTGCCGGGCATGCGGATATCGCTGATGATGACATCTGGTCGTTCCGCGGCGATTGCTCCAAGCAGTTCATCCGCGTCTGCAAAGCACCTGTTTGTAATGCCGGCTTTGCTGAGCGCGCGTTCTAGAACCCATCGGATAGAACTGTCATCGTCTGCAATCCAGACTTCTATGTGCTTATGCATTGCTTGTATCCATGGGCAGGTAAAAGGTAAATCGGGTTTCTCCGGGACGGCTGTCACATTCGAGTGCGCCCCCGTGAAGATAAATGATTGACTGAGCTATGGATAACCCTAGGCCGGTGCCACCGACACGGCCCGTTACCATCGGTGCGAACACGGCAGACAGCAGTTCCGCGGGTATCCCGGGACCATTATCGATAATATCTATTCGGCACACCAGGCGATGCAACGTTGCGCCGATAGTAAACTGTCGCTGTGAGCGACTGCGCAGGGTGATTTCGCATTGCTTCAGATTGGGTGCGGCCGCCTGCAGCGCGTTTCGCATGATGTTTAGCACTGCCTGAATTAGCTGTGCTCTATCGCAGTGAAATTCGGGTAAGCTGGGGTCATAGTCCCGTTTAACGATGACCTGATTGCCGGACTCGGCCGTGATCAGATTGCGCACATGTTCCATAATTTCATGGATATTAAGTAGCTCTGCATCCAATTGTCGGTTGGGGCCTAGCAAGCGATCGACGAGGTCACGCAGGCGGTCAGCCTCGCGTATTATAATGTCAGTGTACTCAGCTAACGCTGCATTCGGTAATTCCTTAGCCAGTAACTGCGCCGCTCCGCGCACGCCGCCTAATGGGTTTTTGATTTCATGGGCCAGGCCACGAATGATTGCTCGGCTAGTTTCCTGAGTGTGTTGTGCGTTTTCATATCGGCTGATTTTCATTAAACGGTCAACGACTGTCAGTTCGACTACCAATCTGAATGGGCCTGCACCATCGAGCACGGGCGTGATCATAATATCGACATGAACGTCCTGTCCGGAGGTTAACAACATAGAAACGCCACGGCTGGCATGCGGCGTATTACTGGCCAGCGCCTGTTTCAGGCTTTCCAGCCACTGTGCAGAACGCAATATCAAACTGCCCGCGTGCTGTCCAATACAGCGCGGCTCTGATGTCTCTAACAGCGCCTGCCCGGCGGCATTCAGTGCGACGATCCGTAGATTCGCGTCAAGCGCCACGATGCCTGTGCTAATACTGTCCAGTAGTCCCCGAATTTGCTTTATCCTCGTCTCATGATTGGGTCGGGTTTTGCTTGCTTTAATTGCCAGCTGTGACGTGTGTATTTTTGCGCGTCGTCCTCTCTCCAAAGTGCTTGCAAAAAGTGGGCCAGAATGTCGCTGTCGCAGTTGGAAAGGGCGTAAATATCGGCATATTTATTGAGCAAACAGCGAAATTAAGCGTTCAGATCATCACTACAGTGAGTGATATGGGCGCTTGAGAGTGAGTTAGTTAGTTGCTGCGAAAGCCTGCCGAGGACTTTTCGCACCATTATGGTGCGCGAGTGTCTAGGCGCTGTCCAGCACTTTTAATTATTATTTCGGTGTCTTCTAATGCTGGACGTTCGAAGGACAAAAACACGCACGGCAGCAGAGGTGGCTAATCTCTCACCGGAGTCATCAACCACGGCGACGGTGAGATTGTGCTGACCGGGAAAAACATTGGTAAGCGCCCATGTCGTCGTGCGCTGCGGCTCTCCCTGAGGCTTGTTGTCGATGAATAGCTGTAGGCTATCATTTACGCCTAGCTCAGCGCTGACGGCTACGCTGACGGAGAAATTACCGGGACCCAAGGGTATTGTAGTGTCGTTCAATGGCGTCGAGATAGCCACAGCGTAGGCTGGAGGCTTCCGCTGTTCTTCTTCTGACCCAGTGTTTGATACAGGCATAAATACCCTCTGTGGGGCTGGTGTGGTATTGATATGCGGAATGTCCACTTGTTCTGAATCGCGGCCATCGGATGGCGGAGTATCGGTGAATACGGCATTCCCGTTTGCGTCGGTAGTGCGGTAAACGTTGTCGGCAACACCATACAATGGCATGAGCACTAGGAGGGCAAAGAGGAATTGAACCATTACTACCGCCTTTCAAAATTGCGAGCCTCTTTACCGTAGCAGAAATTTTAAGCGCAGCAGAGGCTTCATCGCCATAAATTGTGATTCCGAGCGCCATAGTCAGGCAAAAAAAAGCCCGCCGAAGCGGGCCTGTCTCCTGCGCCGTTTAAGTGCTACACGGAGTAATACATTGCAAACTCGACAGGGTGAGTTGTCATGTTTAGGCGCTGGATTTCTTCTTCCTTCAGTTCAATGAACCCATCTATCATGTCGTCGGAGAAGACGCCACCCTTAGTGAGGAACTCACGATCCGCATCGAGTGCCGCAAGCGCCATTTCAAAGCTGGAGGCAACCGTCGGAATAGCCTTTGCCTCTTCGGCGGGCAAGTCGTAAAGATCTTTGTCGGCAGGATCGCCAGGGTGGATTTTATTTTGAATGCCATCCAGGCCGGCCATCAGCATGGCAGCGAATGCGAGATAGGGGTTTGCGGTTGGATCTGGGAAGCGGATTTCAATGCGCTTGCCCTTGGGGTTCGCCTCGTAAGGAATCCGGATAGAAGCGGAGCGGTTGCGGGCCGAGTAGGCCAACATTACCGGCGCTTCGAAGCCGGGTACGAGACGTTTGTAGGAGTTGGTGGAGGCATTTGTGAAAGCATTTAATGCACGGGCATGCTTGATGATACCGCCGATATAGAACAAGGCAGTCTCTGACAGGCCAGCATAGCCGTCGCCAGCAAAGATGTTTTCACCCTCTTTACCAATGGACTGATGCACATGCATGCCTGAGCCATTATCACCAACAATAGGCTTGGGCATGAATGTGGCTGTTTTGCCGTAGGCGTGTGCCACGTTATGGACACAGTATTTGAGCACCTGTACTTCATCGGCTTT
This sequence comes from Haliea sp., assembly GCA_002862465.1. Taxonomy (GTDB): domain Bacteria; phylum Pseudomonadota; class Gammaproteobacteria; order Pseudomonadales; family Halieaceae; genus Marimicrobium. The sequence continues at coordinate 9,805 of PKDD01000076.1, read as the reverse complement.
TTTCACTAGCGTGCTGAATCGCGCCCCGATTTCACATTGCCCGGCGGTAGCTACTTCATGATGATGGACTTCGATATCAAGTCCCATTTGCTCCATGGCGGTACACATTGCGCCACGAATATCGTGCAGGGAGTCGACCGGTGGTACTGGAAAATAGCCCCCTTTAACACCCGGGCGATGGCCAGTGTTCCCCTCCTCGAAATCGTGGTTGGAGCACCAAGCCGCTTCTTCTGAGTGGATTTTGACACTACAGCCGCTCATGTCGACATGCCATTTGATATCATCAAAAACGAAGAACTCTGGTTCAGGGCCAAAAAACGCTGTGTCGCCGATACCGGTGGACGTGAGATAGTCTTCTGCACGTTTGGCCACGGAGCGCGGGTCACGATCGTAGCCCAGCATCGTGGTGGGCTCAGCGACGTCACAACGCAAAATGACAGTGGTGTCATCGGTGAAGGGGTCTAACATTGATGTGCTGTCGTCGGGCATCAGTACCATGTCAGAATCGTTAATGCCTTTCCAGCCGGCGATGGAAGAGCCATCAAACATTTTGCCTCCATCGAAGAAGCTCTCAGAGACCTCCTTGGAAGGAACCGTTACATGCTGCTCCTTACCACGCGTGTCGGTGAAGCGCAGGTCTACCCAGCGGGCTTCGTTTTCTGTGATGAGTTTCAGGGTTTGCTTTGACATCTTGTTTTCTCCATAAGGTAATAATTTATTCGGCCTCGCCAATGGCGCTTTTTCCTGACGCCAGACAAGCCGGGTGCACAGGTAGAGTCAGCAGTTTCAATAAGAGCAAGAGCCATGCCATAAAGGTGCTTGAGGTAACGCACTGAAATCTATAAGTTTTATATCATATAGCACACGAGAAGCATCAACACGCACTTAAAAAGAGCGCTTTCTGCTCTATTTTGGTGCGGTTTTCGGTGCTACGAGCGTGCGATCGCTTCACAAGCTTGTCGGAGCCAAACGTGAAAATTACCAACTCCGAACAGAGGTGACGTTTATGGCCTCTCTGCATTTCGTTGTCAAGTATTTCTCTAAAATCCACATGAAAAGAACTTGTTGTGTGCGCGGCGGCCCACATTGGCGCGCAAGGCTGCGCCGTAATTAATTTTAATATCCTGGGTGATGGTGAAGTTTTGCTATTGCGTTTTACGCTGACGCTTACTTGCGATGCATTAGTATACAAATCACACAAGTCCTAGCAGGCAGTTGCCTTGCTTTGGGTTATACTCCGCGCGTTTTTAAGTCACCCCGCTGTGCAGAGGTAAGCCCTTGATCGAGAAACTTCGCAATATCGCCATTATTGCCCACGTAGACCATGGCAAAACCACCCTTGTAGATTGTTTATTAGCGCAATCGGGCATGCTCGATCGGCGCTCTGCAGGAGCAGAGCGTGTGATGGACTCCAATGATCAGGAGCGCGAGCGGGGCATTACAATTCTGGCCAAAAATACGGCTATTGAATGGAACGGCTATCGCATCAATATTGTCGATACTCCGGGCCACGCTGATTTTGGTGGCGAGGTTGAACGGGTGTTGTCTATGGTGGATTCAGTGCTATTACTGGTCGATGCAGTGGATGGTCCTATGCCGCAGACTCGATTTGTGACGTCTAAGGCTTTTGAACAGGGCCTCAACCCGATTGTGGTGGTCAATAAAGTCGATCGTCCCGGTGCGCGGCCGGATTGGGTGGTCGACCAGGTGTTCGATTTATTCGACAGGCTGGGCGCAACCGACGAGCAGTTGGATTTCCCCATAATCTACACGTCCGCTATTTTGGGTATAGCGGGTTTGGATCATGAGGACATGGGCGCTGACATGCAGCCTTTATTTCAAGCAGTGATCGACAAAGTGCCTGCGCCACTAGTCAACTCGGATGGTCCGTTGCAAATGCAAATCAGTGCACTGGATTACAACAGTTATGTCGGTGTTATTGGTGTCGGTCGAATAACACGTGGGACTTTGTCTCCCAATTCCCAGATTGTTGTGGTCAACAGTGAGGGTGATTTACGCAAAGGCCGCATACTGCAGGTCATGGGTTATTCGGGGCTTGAGCGAGTGGACGTGGACTCCGCAGAGGCGGGCGATATCGTCTGTGTGACGGGTATAGAGGGGCTGAATATCTCCGATACTTTGTGCGACCCAGCGAACCCAGAGGCCCTTTCGCCATTGTCAGTGGATGAGCCCACAGTCAGTATGACCTTTCAAGTTAACGATTCGCCGTTTGCTGGCAAAGAGGGTAAGTACGTCACCACGCGAAATATTAAGGAGCGACTCGAGCGGGAGCTAATTCATAATGTTGCGCTGCGTGTAGAGCCCGGCGAAACAGCCGATAAGTTTAGAGTGTCTGGCCGTGGTGAACTGCACCTGTCGGTGTTAATTGAAACCATGCGCCGTGAAGGTTTTGAGTTGGGTGTGTCGCGCCCAGAGGTGATCCGCAAAGAGGTGGATGGCGTCATGCAGGAGCCATACGAGCAGTTGGTGATTGACTGCGAAGAATCACACCAAGGTGCGGTGATGGAAGAACTGGGGCTGCGACGCGGCGAATTGGAAAACATGGTGCCAGATGGCAAGGGCCGGATTCGACTGGAGTTTATTATTCCTGCCCGCGGGTTGATTGGATTTCGTTCGCTGTTTTTAACGCTGACATCTGGCGCCGGCATTTTGACCCATGTCTTCGACCATTATGGACCTATCAAGAATACTGAGATGATCCACCGCGCTAACGGCGTACTGGTATCTATGGTTAAGGGCAAGGCGTTGGGCTATTCCCTGTTCAATTTACAGGAGCGGGGGCGCATGTTTGTGGAGCCTAACGTTGAGGTCTACGAGGGCCAGGTCATCGGTTTGCACAATCGTGGCAACGATCTGACAGTCAACCCTATTAAGGGCAAACAGCTGACCAACGTGCGCGCATCCGGAACCGACGAAGCGCTGACGCTGACGCCTCCGGTGCGTCATTCGCTGGAACAGGCCTTAGAGTTTATTGAGGATGACGAATTGGTTGAGGTGACGCCTGTTAGCATTCGTTTACGTAAGAAGCTGCTGTTGGAGCACGAGCGTCGTCGTGCTGGTCGCATCTAAAGCAGCTTAGCTATGAAGTCGCTGTTACAGCGTGTCAGCCGAGCTACCGTAAGGGTCAATTCGGATACCGTTGCTAGGATTGACCGCGGACTGCTGGTATTCCTTGGGCTGGATTACGGTGACAACCGAGCGGATGCGGATCGCATGGTGGATAAACTTCTAGCGTATCGCATATTCGCTGATAATGAAGGCCACATGAACGCTAGCGTGGTGGATGTTCAGGGCGGCGTGCTACTCGTATCCCAGTTCACGTTGTCAGCAGATACCCGCAAGGGGCGTCGCCCAGGATTTTCGTCAGCTATGCCGCCGCTCGAAGCCGCTGAGCTATATAGCTATACGCTAGCACAACTGCGTCGCCAGTATCCGCGGGTTGCATCCGGCATTTTTGGCGCCGATATGCAGGTTAGCCTGGTCAATGACGGCCCCGTGACGTTTCTTTTGGACGTTTAGCACTTTTCGCTAGTCAGGCGTTATAACGCATTTTTCGATGCGCTATATTGTCTTCAAGATATTCATCGCCTTCAGCGATAAACCTGCAGTCCGCATAAAAATCCTGCAAGTGCGCCTGTGCGCTTATGCATATATCACTCTCTGGCCATTGCTGCAGGTTATATTGGATGCCGCGTAGCACTAGTTCTCGGCCTAATTGTTGGCCGCGCATCGCCAGGCAAACCGTGATTCTACCGAGAGAACTCTCCGGATAATTGAGGCCGGGGGGGAGGCAGCGTTGGTAGGCCAGTAGTTCTGTGCCTCGCATGCCGAGCATATGGGTTGCCAGCTGATCGAGATTGTCGAGATCTAGGTAGGCACACTCCTGCTCGACGACGAATACTTGCTGACGTAAGCGCAGCACAGCATACATGGTATCCAAAGTCAGCCGAGTAAATGACAGGGTCTGCCACTGTAGGTTCATCACTTCCTCGTGTTGGCCGTAGCCTAGTTTCAACAAAACTTAGGTGCAACGCGTTCTCCGCCAGCACATTAGTTGCTACTATAAGCGTTTAGCGGTCATCGTAACAGGACCTGACCTTAAGGAAGTGAGGCGGACAAGCTGTGAGGCGCCGGGGCAAGTAAATTGTATCTTCTGGCTGCGGGGTGCATCGCTGAGGGTGAGAATCTTAAGGCAAAGGATGTTCCCGTTCGCGGCAGTCTCAGTGTTACAGTGACAACTAAAATACCCTGTGCAATCGTATCGATTTCTAAGGACCAGTGGTTGATCTGATCAAAAATCATTCTGGCAGCATGCAAGGCTTAGTCTCGGAAACGCTTTATAGGGAGGCTGTCGCGAGCGTCGCATAGGGAGTTGGTTTTGTTTTGCAAAGTGAGTTGCTTGACGCAACATTTATGGGACCATTCATTCGAAGTTAATTTAGATAGTCGTTATACAGGCAACGTTTAATGTCCGAGATTTTAGAAATCGACAAAGAAGGCACCGAGCAGGTGTCACTCAAACTCTACGCTGAAAGGGCATACCTGGACTACTCCATGTACGTCATTCTCGATCGAGCACTCCCACACGTGGGCGATGGACTTAAGCCTGTGCAGCGACGCATTGTCTATGCCATGAGTGAGTTAGGACTGAAGTCTTCTGCTAAATTCAAAAAGTCGGCGCGTACCGTTGGCGATGTGATCGGAAAGTTTCACCCGCATGGAGATAGCGCTGCCTACGAAGCCATGGTGTTGATGGCACAGGACTTCAGTTATCGCTACCCACTGGTGGATGGGCAAGGCAATTGGGGTTCGCCCGATGACCCGAAGTCTTTTGCCGCTATGCGTTATACCGAGTCTCGCCTTACCGCTTATGCCGACGTCTTGCTCAGTGAATTGGGTCAGGGCACGGTGGACTGGACACCTAACTTTGACAGCACGCTTGATGAGCCGGTGGTGTTGCCTGCGCAGGTGCCTAATGTACTGTTGAATGGCACGACGGGCATTGCGGTGGGAATGGCTACCGATATTCCGCCGCACAACCTGCGGGAGGTGGTGGCGGCAACGGTGCTGCTGTTGGACTCTCCCAAGGCTACCGTGGCGCAACTGTGTGAGCATATTCAGGCGCCGGATTTTCCCACCAGTGCAGAGATCATAACGCCGCGCGAAGACATTCTCGCCCTGTATCAAACGGGGCGTGGTGGTTTGCGCATGCGTGCGGTGTGGGAATCTGAGGGTGGCGATATTGTGATCACCGCCCTGCCTCATCAGGTGTCGGGATCTAGGGTGTTGGAACAGATTGCGCAACAGATGCAAGCTAAAAAGCTGCCGATGGTCGCCGATTTGAGGGATGAGTCGGATCATGAAAACCCGACACGGCTCGTGGTGGTCCCGCGCTCTAATCGAGTAGACCTTGAGGCTCTAATGAGCCATTTATATGCCAGTACGGATTTGGAGCGCAGTTACCGCGTCAATCTCAATATGATCGGCATCGATGGTCGCCCTGGCGTTAAAGGGCTGGATAAAATTCTCAAGGAGTGGCTGAAGTTTCGCACCGCCACCGTGCGGCGTCGGTTGGAATATCGCCTTGACCGCGTACTGAAGCGATTGCATATCTTAGATGGTTACCTCATCGCATTCCTTAATATTGACGAGGTGATCCATATCATTCGCACCGCAGAAAAGCCCAAGGCTGCTCTTATGGAGCGATTCGGGATAACCGATATTCAGGCTGAGGCTATTCTTGAGTTGAAGCTGCGTAATTTGGCGAAGCTGGAAGAAATGACTATCAGCGCAGAACAAGAGGCGTTGCAGCAGGAACGCGACCAACTGCAGAAAGTCTTAGGCAGCCAAGCTCGGCTCAAGAGCCTGATCAAGAAGGAGCTTTTAGCCGTCGCAGAGAAATATGGCGATGAACGCCGTTCACCGCTGGAGGTAAGAAGTGATGCCAAAGCCTTTAGTGAGCTTGAACTGGTCACTGCTGACCCGATCACCGTGGTAATGTCAGAAAAAGGCTGGATCAGGGGGGCTAAGGGCCATGACATTGATCCAATGAGTCTAAGCTACAAATCTGGCGACAGCTATAAGATGTCCGTCCACGGGCGCAGCAATCAACCTGTCGTAATACTGGACTCAACGGGACGGGCTTATACTCTGGCGTCCCACAATTTGCCTTCGGCGCGCGGTCAAGGCGAGCCAGTAACCGGGCGTATTAATCCCCCGTCGGGGGCTGGCTTTGGTGGGTTGATGATGGGGTCGGATGATAGTCTTTATCTGTTGTCCAGTGACGCCGGATACGGTTTTGTCGCTAAGTTGGGTGATCTGCAGTCAAAAAATCGGGCTGGCAAGGGTGTTATCAGTTTGCCCAAGGGGGGCCAGGTACTGTATCCCGCGGCGATTCAATCACTGGAGGAAGCGCAGGTTGCAGCGGTCACTAGCGAGGGCCGTTTGCTTGTCTTCCCGCTGGCAGATCTGCCACAGATGGCGAGGGGCAAAGGCAACAAAATTATCGGTATTCCCTCCGCTAGAGTGCAGACTCGCGAGGAATATGTAGTGGCTGTACAGGTGTTTACGGCACGAGATACCATCGTGATCTATTCTGGCAAGCGCCACCAAAACTTCAAAATGAAGGATCTCGAACACTACCTGGGTGAGCGCGGTCGGCGCGGAAACAAGCTGCCGCGTGGCTTCCAAAAGGTGGATAGTATGAGTGTAGAACCCTTTGCCAAGCGGAGCGAAGCAGAATAGCTTAGAGTCTCGCTGGGTCGGATAGTCGCTTCATTATCAGGCGCAGTTGGCGTTCCAGTAAATCTTGATAGGGCCCGGCGAACTCCTCAATCACAGCGTAATCCATCACATCCGTCGGTCTATATTGCAGTCGACCTGATATATCGGTGTCCTCACAGATAGTGGGCGAGAGCAAAATGTTCGGTGGTCGTCTGGCACAGACGGTGTGTAATTCATCGAGCGTATGCTGCGTGTATAGTCCTGGATAGATATCGGCACCATTTCCCACGCCCAGTTCGCTCTGTGCAACGGCCATTGACATGGACAGGGATAGCGGCATGAGCTTCTCCATTGCTAGGGTTGCAGCTTGTACCAGCCAGGCACAGGATGCGGCTCGGAATGGCGCGCTGCCGGCAGTGTTGTGTCCACTGAAGTAAACAGCTAGGCCGAACTGTCGCGCGACCTGTAAATCTCCCGCGTAAAAACCTGCTGCGGCGTAGACCACCTGATGCAAGCGCTCTGTGTAGCGTTGTAGCGAGAGTTCGTCGAGGGTGTCGACATAGTGCTCGAGGCTTGAGAGGTGCAAATAAAGGACTGCTGTCGTTTGATAGTTCTCGTCCTGTGGGCTGGGCTCACTGCGAGTGCGCAGCAAATCCATTGGCAGAGCATCAATTTGCTTAGACAGCAGCAGTAGCTCGTTCGTTGGTTTGGCTCTAGCATCCCCCTCTTCGAGTGTGATCCTGCGTGCCAGATCGGACAAGCGGCTTCCCAGTTGCTGCCCAAAGCGGCGGCTGATGCCATAAACCGCCAGACTGAGAAGTACCGCTAGGCCCAGCATGCTAAGAATAAAGCGCAACTGTGCGGCATGGGCGTTCTCGGCATTGATCGTAATCACAACTTCGCCGCCGATATCTGTTTCGATATACCAAGGAGCGCTGTACTGGTATAGCTTTTTCCCGTTGGTTTCGCCAACCTGCCTGAGCGTCTTATCCTCTACATCCTGAATCAGTACTGCCTGCGCTGCAGAGGTGTCGATAATATGCTGCAAAGACGCTGAAACGCTCAACAGATCGTTATTTTCCATCGCGGTACTGACGCGGGCCGCTACCAGCGTGGCGAGAGCGCTGCCGTATTCCTCTTGCAACAGTGTCTGCATATAGCGCGAGGAAATTGCGCCCAAAGTGACAAGGGCAAGAGCCATTAGTAGGCATAACCCAGCGGTGAGAATTGCCAGCTGTTGGCCCAAACTAGTGCTAGTAAAGCGATTATTCACACGCGATGACTGAATTACCCAATTACGACGGAGTCAGTATAAACCAGACGCGGCAGCAAATATCCTTTTTTGGGTCTCTACGATTGAATGCAGGATTACAGCCTATTGAAAGTGAGCTTTTCAGCCTTCACCACGAACAGGTAGAATAGTGCACTCAGTTAACTGTGGAATCCGTGAAGTGAACCATATTCTACTTATCACCATCTCTGGCGAAGATCAGCCAGGGTTCACGGCGGGATTGACGGCAATGCTGGCAGATCACTCTGTAAATATTCTTGATATTGGCCAGTCTGTTATACACGCTACGCTATCGCTGGGCCTGTTAGTAGAATTGTCAGAGAGCGATGCTGGCGAGCAGGTGGTCGAGGCAGTGCGCACTTTCGCTTTGGAACGAGATTTGCGTGCGGTGACCAGTGAAGTGTCGCCGGAAAGTTATTCCCATTGGGTCGAGGCTCAAGGTCTAGCGCGCTATATTATTACGCTTTTGGCGCGCAAAATAACCTCTGATCAACTCGCTCGTGTAACCGCTGTGATATCCAAGCACGGCCTCAACATAGATAGTATCTCCCGCTTGTCAGGCAGGATACCGCTGGGAGAACCGCCGGCTTTGAGCAAGGCCTGTGTGGAGTTTTCGGCGCGCGGTGCAATCCATGATCCGGCGATCTTTCGCAGGGAGTTACTGGAGGTCGCTGGCGTGTTGGAGGTTGATTTAGCATTCCAGCAAGACAGTATGTACCGCCGCACCCGCAGGCTCGTGGCGTTTGACATGGACTCGACGCTGATCGAGGCAGAGGTTATCGACGAACTGGCCAAGCTGGCAGGTGTCGGTGCGCAGGTCAGCGCAATAACCGAACGTGCTATGCGAGGAGAGATCGATTTTAGTGAGAGCTTTCGCACCCGTGTTGCGCTGCTAGAAGGACTGGAAGAGAGCGCTCTTGAGCGCGTGGCGAGCGAACTGAAAATAACCGAGGGTGCGGAGCATTTGATTTCTACGCTGCGTACGCTCGGGTACAAGACCGCCATACTCTCTGGAGGTTTCACCTATTTCGCTAAATACCTGCAATCTCGATTGGGCATGGATTACGTTTATGCCAACGAACTTGACATTGCCCAAGGGGTGGTGACAGGCAAGATTCAGGGTGAGATTGTTGACGGCGCATGCAAAGCACAACTTTTGCGTCAACTGGCGGATGATTTAGGCATAGATTTACAGCAAGTTATCGCTGTCGGTGATGGCGCCAACGATTTGCCGATGTTGAGTATTGCTGGCTTGGGAATCGCTTTTCGCGCAAAACCTCTGGTGCAAAAATCTGCGGAGCAGTCGATATCGACTCTGGGTTTAGACGCGATACTTTATTTACTGGGTATTTCTGATAAGCAACAGAGCAAAATTTAAGTTGAAAATGCGAGGCAAAGTCCGAATTTTTGTCGGCGCCAGTATCGCCTTTAAACAGCGGCAACCGATGCAGGCCCTGATGTGGCATAGTATATTTGATACCGATAGGGTTCTCCATTAAAGAACTCCTCTGAACGCATAGTGCTGCGCCTCGTGCAATGAAAACAGTTTTTAGCAAAGGCCCATCGCTGCTGAGAGATGAGAATCTGCCATTGGCGGGCGACCTGCTGTATTATGGGCATTGGTTTGAAACAAACAAATGAGAGCGTGATGGCAAACTTTTCTACGAATGAATTCCGTGCTGGTCTGAAGGTCATGCTCGATGGCGACCCATGCAGTATTTTGGATAACGAGCTGGTGAAGCCAGGCAAAGGGCAAGCCTTTAACCGAGT
>PKDD01000150.1 GCA_002862465.1 Haliea sp. | reverse complement strand
GATCCAGCGTCGAGAAGATGGGATTTACAATGCGCTGGAGCAGCGCCTGAAAGAATCGGAGCACTTAGGCGGCAACCGCTTTACCTGCGCCGATATCATGTCAATGTTTAATCTAACATCGCTAAGCATGCTGGGCGCTAGGCAGATCGACGGTCAGCTTCCCAATACCCTAGCTTACGTCCAGCGTGTGGCGGCCAGGCCAGCCTATCAGAAGGCCATGCGTATTGCCGGACCAGAAGCGACGAGGCCTGCAGCTTAACGGCTATCTGCTGGTGCGTGAAACTCGCCGCTGAATTAGGGCGACAGTGCCAAAGAGGTACAGTCACCCGGGCTGACCGGATTACACCGGGCAATGTAGTCTCCGGGTATTGCCACATCGTAGGGACTGAAAGCTGGGTCAGCTACAGGGTAATCGGTACTAATATAATGGGCCCCACTGGCAAGTGCAGCCTCACGTTGTGTCGTGTCGCCCGTGCGAGCTTGAATCGTGTCAGCATCGGCACGGGTCCGCAATAAATAGTTTTTTCGCACAAGGTCGTTTATCTCGCCGGGCGAGCCCAGTGGATTATTTATTTTCATAAACGCCGCCTCAGGGGTGCCAGGAGGCGAATCGGTAAACAACACACGACCCTCAAGCGAAGGGTGACCAGCGATGTACAGCTCAAGTATTTCACCGACATTATCCAGCGCGAATAGGATTTTCCCACGCGCGTCCGACAAAAGCGGCCACCCTATAGTTAGGACAGCGTGCTCAAGCGTGACAGCGTCCCCTCGAACAGTCTCTGGTAAAATTAAATGTTCGTTCGGGAATATACTGCGAATTTCTGCATCGATGGTATCCAGTGCAACAGAGTCGAACGGCAGCGGAATGGCAAAATTGAGATTAAGTGGGTCTGGTATCTGCTCATCCTTTGCTTCAACCAACACCATTATGGGCAGATGATTTGGATGCGTGTCAGACCACTGCTTTATCTCTTGAAGGCAGGCAGTAAAAAGATAGCAAGTCGTTTCATAATCGACTTCCTGCACGTGCAACACCTTCAGTCCTGGTTCACTCAGCGCAGGAATACCGGAGGCAGGGTTCTCTTCGAAGAGTGTAAGTCCCTGGTGTGCGGCATAAAGGCCACCTTTCGGGTCGTGAAAAACATCGAGCTCAATTTGCCGAATGCCTTGCGTGGAGAACTGCTCAGTGAGCGGAAGATGAGCGTACTCGAGGGTTGGGGCAACATCGGGAATGTAGACTAACAGCAGATCAAAAATATCCGCTCTGACGCGCCGATGGTAACTATTATGCGTACCCAAATATTGCAGCTGATTCATCCTCACAGTGTCTTCTTGAGGACTGCTCTGGTCGGTATCAGAAGAATCGCTGCAGCTACTGAGCAGCGGCAGTGCCAGAAGAGCAACGATGGCGCCGACGAAGCTGAGCTGCTTGTAGTGAAGGAATGTCATACGTACCTCTAAAAATTACTGTCGAGAAACAGCATGCATCAGCCAATGCAAAGGTGCAAGACCTGCTGGGCGCGCTCTTTTTCTGCAGCGAGAGGTGCAAGCGCCAGCATATGGCTATCGGCCATTGGTCCAGCAGGAGTAACAGAGTGTAATAAAAAGTTGCTTGAAAAAACTTTTAATGTTACTTTTAGTTTTATTATAAAACTTTTATAAGCCGTTAGCGCCGATGAAATACACATCGTTTAAAGATATGAACTGCTCTTTGGCGCAATCGCTAGAAATTATTGGTGACCGCTGGAGTCTACTCATTATCCGCGACACCGCGTTTGGTATCCGCCGGTTTGACGACATTCAAAAGAGCCTCGGCATCGCCAGGAACATACTCACACAGCGACTTAACAAACTCGCTAATGAGGGCATTCTAACAAAGGCCCGGGGGAAAGCGGGTCGCATGGAATACCAATTGACTGACAAAGGTTGGGATCTGCAGCCTTTGCTACTCTCGCTGTTCCAATGGGGTGAAAAGTATCAGCCTCATCCAGACGGTGAGCGAATGTGCTTTGTTGACCGTATCTCTGGCATTGCCATTCAGCCCATGGCAGCCCGGGCGCAAGATGGCAGGCTATTGAACTCAAAAGATGTCTGGGCCAAACGAGGGCCCGGCGTAAGGAAGGAGATTGTCCAATGAAGCCAGTATGCCTTGTTGTAGGCGCGGGTGCCGGTATCGGGGGAGCAGTAGGCAAAAGGTTTGCTGCAGAAGGGTATCACGTCGTATTGTGCCGTCGCAGTAACGCTAAGGGTCTAAATACTTTAGTTGCGGACATAAAGGCCGAAGGAGGAGAGGCCTCTGGTTGCCTGCTGAATGCAGTAGACGATCACGTGCTTGAAGATATGATTAACGCTACGGAGACGGGGATAGGCCCGATTGAACTGGTCGTGTTCAACCTCGGCGCTCAAATTGGTGATCGTCCGCTGGCAGATACCTCCTACAAGGCATTCGAGTTATGCTGGCGCCTTGCCACGCTGAGTTTGTTTCGGATCGCATCAAACGTGTGCCCACTAATGGAAAAACGCGGCAAAGGCACCCTTCTCATCACATCTGCAACCGCTGCCGTTCGCGGTAATCCGGGCCAGCATGCCCATGCTGCAGCAATGGGTGGGCGCCGCATGTTATGCCAGTCACTGAGTGCAGAACTTGGACCAAAGGGTATTCATGTCGCGCATATTATTTTGGACGGTGCGGTCGACGCACCCGACACATTAGGAAAAATGTTGGGGCCAGCACGCTTTCAGGCACTGCGCGAAAGTCGTGGCATGGAGCATGACGGATTGATGTTACCCACCAAAATAGCCGACACTTACGTCCACCTTGCACAGCAACACCGCTCGACTTGGACACATGAAATAGACCTCCGCTCATTCACGGACCTGCCTTGGTGGAACTCATAAGGCAACATGAGAACTTACGCGCAACGATATTATTTAGAATTTATGCATCACTACTTACCAGTAATCATTTCTTACTGCGACGTTATGCCTGTTAACGACAAGGCACAAGGTCCGCAATATAGTGCGAACGCTGCCGCTATGAGCAGTTCCTAGAACTCAAACATCGCAGACTACAGGAGCAGAGCATCGCGCTAATGGCAATATGTCATCAAAGGCTGACACTATTCGCCACAAAGTTGAACTTTCAACGTCGTTCGCGGTTTTATGCCTTTGTATCAGCCAGTCATCACACTAAACTAAGAGCTTTAGTGCGCTGACATAGCGCCGCAGGCTGAAGCCATAAATTATAATAGTGACGCTAGGGAATACTTGCTCATGCAGAATAAGAAAACACTAGACAATCCATACGCGTCTAAACGAAGAGCCTACTACGCGCTCGTTCTGCTCACTATCGTCTACAGCTTTAATTTTATTGACAGGCAACTTTTAGCAATACTACAGGAATCAGTGAAGGCCGACCTTGATCTCTCTGATAGCCAGTTAGGGCTGCTTACCGGCTTCGCCTTCGCCGCCTTCTACGTCATTGCCGGTATTCCGATTGCACGATGGGCAGACCGTGGCAACAGGCGCAACATCGTTGCATTGTCACTGTTTGTATGGAGCTTTATGACCGCCATCAGCGGAGTAGTCGCTAACTACATGCAACTCTTACTGGTGCGCATCGGTGTAGGTATAGGTGAGGCCGGCGGCAGCCCGCCCTCCCACTCGATGATCTCAGATATTTTCCCTGCTAGCGAGCGCGCCAGTGCCATCGGTTTTTATTCCATGGGTGTCAGTATTGGAATCTTGTTTGGCTTTTTGGCAGGCGGTTGGCTTAATGAATATTTCGGCTGGCGTGTTGCCTTCATAATAGTGGGGGCACCTGGAATTTTACTCGCCATTGTGGTTCGCATGAGCATCGCAGAGCCTATTCGAGGACTGGTGGAGCATCGCCAAGCCGTTGATAAGCCGGTTCCCATGTCGGACGTCGTGTCACTGCTATGGAGTCGCCGTTCATTCCGACATATGGCAATGGGGGCAGCGTTGAATGCTTTTGCCGGATACTCAATCAGTAACTGGATCGCATCTTTTATGATCCGATCCCACGGAATGCCTACCGGTGAACTGGGCACCTGGCTCGCATTAACAATCGGGCTAGGCGGAGCGGTAGGCGTCTTTTGCGGTGCATTGCTGGCTGACCGTCTGGCGCCGCGCGACAAGCGCTGGTATATGTGGCTGCCAGCAGTGGCCGGAATAATATCGTTACCGTTTTCGATTTCCACCTACCTCGTTGCAGGGGCTTACACATCGCTAATGATGGGCATTATCCCGGGCATACTGTTCAATGTTTATCTTGGCAACACCATCGCGACCACCCATGGCTTGGTTGGCTTGCGCATGCGTGCGTTGTCTTCTGCTATCCTATTCCTCATCATAAATATGATCGGCCTAGGATTAGGGCCCTGGAGCACGGGAATGCTCAGTGACTACCTTGAACCCAGTCTTGGCATAGAATCACTGCGTTACGCAATGCTCTACCTATTACCGCCGATAATGCTGTGGTCGGCCTGCCACTTTTTCATGGCTGCGCGAACACTGCGAGAGGATCTTGCCGCTGCTCCACAATAGACAGAATTAAAGACAACTCCCGCCATTGTGCTGCCCAAACTATACTCAAAGTCGTCTATTTTTCTATACTAAACATGCATGATTGATCAGTTGCATAGGCGATTAACGCAGAGCAATTTAACCATCCACTAGTATTGCGTATGCTCGTCTTATCTATTATTAGCTTTATAAATAAGGTAGAAACTTATTACACAGCAATGCCCCTTTACCAATATTCTAGACCCTGATATCTACATCGATGGTCGTCATCATGAACTGTTTGCTCAAGTCCGTGATCAGTCGGGAGGACTGGCATTTATTCAAGATCCAATCACTAATATTCCTTACTGGGCCGTTTTAAAAAAAGACCTAGCAGATTATATTTGTAAAAATCCACTGTTGTTTTCAAGCCAGGCAAAAACCATTCTACCGAAAGAAATGCCTGAGGAAGAACGTGCGCTATCGAGGCTTATGCTGGTCAATATGGACCCGCCGGAGCATGTCAAATATCGCCGCATTGTGCGTAACGCTTTCACACCCAAAGCGGTACAGGGTTACGAAGAAAGATTCCGCGAGGTCGCTAAAGCGACCATTGATAGAATTGCCGCTAAGGGGAGATGTGAATTCGTCATCGACGTTGCTGCCGAATTACCACTTATTGCCATCATGTCTCTCTGTGGCATTCCAATGGAGGACAAAAAGCGCTTTTTTGACTGGACCAACACCATGATCTTTACTGAAGATGAAGATATGAGCGGCGTCGACGGAGCCATCGCTTCACAGGAAGCAGCGATAGAAGTTTATGCTTACGCAGCTTCGCTAGCGGAAAAACACAAAACCAATAAATTGACAGATATCGTTGGCGCACTGCTCGATGGCAGCGTAAACGATGAAAAACTGACTCCCGAAGAGTTTCAAGTATTTTTCCTGATGCTGATTGCTGCGGGTAATGAGAGTACACGTTCTGTTATCGCTCACTGCATGCGCTTACTTATGGAAAATCCCGAACAGTTGCAAAAACTGATTGATGACCCGTCGCTGGTGCCCTTTGCTGTAGAAGAAGCGCTACGCTATAACCCTGCATTTGTTCAAATGCGACGCACCGTTATGCAAGATATTACAATTCAAGGCCAGCATCTCAAGGCAGGCGACAAAATGGTTTTAAATTGGCAGGCGATAAACCATGATCCTGCTGTTTTCAAAGATCCTGAAAAGTTTGATGTCGAACGCTTCAAAAGGAACCCTGAACTGACAAGTCAGCACCGTGCATTTGGCAATGGCGAGCACTTCTGCATCGGGGCGCATATGTCGCGACTCGAGATGCAGGTGATGTTCGAGGAGTTGATACCGCGACTTAAAAACCCAAAGTTCGCACAACCGGTGGAGTTTGTACGCGATTATTTTGTGAATAGCATCAAGTCCATGCACATTACGTTCGAACCTGAAATATAAAATTTACAGTAAGAAACTAAATCCTAAGCGCAACTAGGTCACGGAAAAACTCCAGCGAATCAGGGTTTTCTAATGCATTCATATTGGTAACATCTCTACCATGCACCACGTTGCGCACTGCTAATTCAACGACCTTACCGCTGCGCGTACGTGGGATATCGTCCACCTGCAGAATCTTCGCTGGCACATGGCGGGGTGTCATGTTTTCTCTGACGGAGTCGCTTATTTTTGCACGAAGCGCATCATTCAGCACAAGCCCATCTCGCAAAGTGACAAACAGTACTACTCTAATATCATCCATCCATTCCTGACCAATAACAACACTTTCGAGCACCTCTACAATCGTCTCTAGTTGGCGGTATATCTCAGACGTCCCGATCCGCACTCCACCCGGATTAAGGACAGCGTCAGAGCGGCCATAAATAATAAACCCGCCATGCTGAGTAAGTTCAGCGTAATCACCATGCGTCCAGATGTCAGGCCAGCGCTCGAAGTAGGCTGCGCGAAACCTGCTGCCATCGGAATCGTTCCAAAACCCCAGCGGGCAACTTGGAAATGGCGCGGTACATACTAACTCGCCTTTCCGCTCCCTAACGGGGCAGCCATCGTCGTCCCATATATCAACTGACATACCCAAACCGGGGGCCTGAATCTCACCGGCATACACGGGAAGGATTGCAGAGCCACCAACGAAACACGACAGTATGTCCGTGCCCCCGGATATACTAGACAGGCAGACATCCTGTTTGATGTCGCTATAGACATAGTCAAAGCATTCATGCGAAAGGGGTGACCCCGTTGTCAGTATAGTCTTCAGAGACGACAAGTTATGGCTGTCGCATGGTTTTTTATCTGCTTTGCGTAGAGCAGAAATAAATTTTGCACTGGTACCAAAAATACTGATCTGCTCCTCATCGATGGCATCGAGCAGGCGCACACCGTTGTGAGCAAACGGTGAACCGTCATAAAGGACCAAGGTGGCGCCACTGGCCAAGCCAGAAATAAGCCAATTCCACATCATCCAGCCACAGGTAGTAAAGTAGAAAAAAACATCATCGCGCTTAACATCAACCAACAGCTGATGCTCTTTCAAATGTTGCAACAGCGAACCACCGGCACCATGCAAAATGCACTTAGGTGCCCCAGTTGTTCCGGAGGAGTACATTATGTAAAGCGGATGGTCAAAGGGGAGTTGCTCAAACTCTACTACCGTAGCGGCGTGGTCCAGAAAGTCGTCAAACAGAATACTTTTAGGAAGACCTGTCAGGGTCGGCCGTCTAGTCACAAGAGGCACGACCACTGTGATCTCAATACTATCTATGTTCTCAACGATACTAGAGACGCGCTGTAGCGAATCAGAGGCTTTGCCAGCGTAGTAATAACCGTCGGCGACAAAAAGAACCTTTGGCTGAATTTGTCCAATACGATCCAAGGCTCCATCGATGCCAAAATCAGGTGAGCAGGAGGACCACACCGCTCCGATACTAGTTGTCGCTAACATTGCGACAACCGCCTCTTCAATGTTAGGTATGAAGCCAGCAACTCGATCATGCGCAACCACACCTTGGGCACGTAAACCAGAAGCTAACTTTGCAACGCGAAGATAAAGATTCGCATACGAAATATCACGCCGCTCACCGTTTTCTAGCAACGATACCAGAGCGATCCGATCGTCCCGGTAACGCAATAAGTTTTCAGCAAAATTGAGCCGAGTTCTTGGAAACCAACGAGCACCTGGGAATCTTTCCGCCCTGTCCAATACGGAACCACCATATTCGCTCGCCGTAATTTCACAAAAACCCCACACCGCTGACCAAAAGTCACGTGGATTGGCAACCGCCCAATCATGCAGCGCAAAATAGTCACCACTCAAATTAATACCATGACGGTCATTAATGTCGGCAATAAACTCAGTAATTCGCGCAGCCGCTACTCGGTCACGGTCTGGCGTCCAAAGCGGAACTGTCATGCGCGATTAACTCCTTGCCATTATCTTGTTAGAACGCTCACTGCAAAATCGGCATCAAAAAGAAACGCTCTTCCTCTAAGGCAGCGTCAATGTGAACACATATGGTGTTTAAAAATGGCACCGCAGTCATACGGTTCCAACGACAGAATGACGCTCACCACCAAATGTGGCGAGACTATTTCTGAACGGGAAAAATAAGCGCGTCAGTATCGAAACCTAGGCTGGCCGAGGTTGCGATAAAATGGTCGATCAATGTCTGGCCTACCGTAGGTGTTCTCGACAGCAGCCAAAGGAATGAGTTGTCTGGCCCAGAAACAAAGGCATATTGGTAGTCGTCCTGATCCAACTCAAAAATCACATACGAGGCGTAAAAAGGTCCGAAAAAACTTACTTTCAAATATCCTTCGCCGCTATTGTTTACAAAATATGCCTTTCCGTCTGCTTGCTTGTAGATGTTGTCCTTGGACAAAAATCCCCGATTAACAACGTTTATTCCGCCATCGTCCCGCAGTGAATAGACCGCCGTAACGCGGTCGAGTCCCTCTTCAAACGAATGATCCAATCGCGCAATTTCATACCATGTACCAAGATAGCGACTTAAATCAAACTCTTGTACAGGCTGAACTGAGGCCGGCATCCCAAGACACCCTGAAAGCGATGCTGCGGCAACGATGACGAATGCTAGCCGAGCCATTGATGCCTGGATTTTCCCAGTCATTGTCATATCCACATTAGAGCGCTATGGCTCGCGGGCGCTCAACAAAACCCTGTTCACTTGCGATAAGGCTCTATCACGTTGTCAGCATACCAGTGGAGCATGCCAAGCTTCTCCTCCACTGTCTGCGTATCGGGTTTGCCATCGTATGGGTTGCGAAAAGCGATAATCACTTCTGTTACACCGGCTTTTTCCAAATCTGCTAAGCCTTCGACCGTGTAAGCAGCCTCTGTCATCGCGTGGTACTCATATGGGCCAGTATCCCTTCCACATTCTTTTCGAAATTCTTCAATTTGATCAATCATCTGGGTGAGCTCTTGCAGAGATGAGCCCGCGGAAATCCAGCCGTCACCCAGCCTAGCCGCTCGGCGTAACGCTGGCTTCGCATGACCGCCAACTAAAAGGGGAATATGGTGGTCCGGCACTGGGCAAAGCTTGATCGGATCCATCTGAAAAATTTCACCGTCATAGCCAAAGTATTCACCCGTCATCAACCCATTGACGATCTCCATCATTTCGTCCATGCGCTTCCCTCTTTTCTCCCAAGGAATTTGGGATGCCAGGAAATCCTCCGGCCATGGGCTAATACCTACTCCAAATCCGAAACGGTCTCCAATCATAACCCCAAGACTAGAAAGCTGCTTTGCAACAATGACCGGTTGCCGAATAGCCAGCTTGATAACAGAGGTGGTAAAACGGATGTTTTCAGTTGCTGCAGCAAGATACGGAATTGCAACAAAGGGTTCTAAGAATGGAACACCATCGAGAAAGTCGCGCGTGCCATCATCATTGTAAGGATATACATCGGAACCTTCCTGTGGATAGCAAATGCTGTCGGGAAATGTAAATGTATCAAAGCCAATCTCCTCCGCAGCCTTAGCCAAAGGCAGATATTGATCGGGCGGACACATAGTTGGGTGGTAGGCAAATTTCATATTTTTCCTCAATTAATTCGCAATCGTTATCAACAATACTTCGCGGTAAACTCATTGGTAAACCACAATCTTAGCGCACATGGTGTATGTATAGACAGTGATTTGAAGCCCGATATGGATTAAAGTTTTTTAATTCATATCAAAGTCACTATCATAATATTTGATTCTGTCGATCGTCAAAGCCCAACTTTGGCGGCGCTCTGTAAGACTGCCACCTCACCGTCGAATATTTGATTGGACCTCCAGCAGGATAGGCTCCCCTACTCGGGCACTGACGACCTCCTTGAGCTCTTCTACATTGGAAGTTGTCAGCAGGCGATCTGCACTTAACACGAGCTTCACCAGATGAGGTTGCTGATTCAGGGTAACATCCACGCGACTAATATCCACGGTTACATCGGATAGTTTAATTTCGCCTGTGGGTACATGCTCCAGAATGCGGTCTTTCTGTACCAAGCTATAAAACGAAAGGGTCAGAGGAGCGCTAATCAGCAGCATGATCAGCAGCGAGATGCCTATGCCAGCACGCGCACGCCGAAAGGGTGCAAAGCCCAGCACAAGGAAGGTCGCACTAGCCGCGAGCGCTATACCCACCAAATTAGTTATCAGAAGCAACAGCGCCCCGCCTGCCATATTCCAATCACCCCAACCGAGCCCTATCCCAGCCACGCCAAGGGGAGGCACTAAGGCTACGGCGATGGCAACGCCCGCCAAGCTCTTCGCCACCTCCTCTTTAGCATAAGCGTAGGCACCCGCAACGCCCGAAATCACTGCTACAAACATATCCATTAAAGTGGGCGACATGCGCGCGGTCATCTCCGCAGTAGGCACATCTAAAGGCATTGCCCAAGCAACAAAAACAGCACAGCCAAGCCCCCACAAAATGCCAATCGACAGAGTGCGCATAGAGATGCGAATCAGATTGGACTCGGTGCGAGCCAGACCCATAGCCAGAGAGACAATGGGCAACATTAGCGGTGCTAATATCATCGCGCCAATAATCACAGGGGCTGAATTCGCATACAGGCCTGCTAATGCCAATAATACGCTCAAAATCATTAATACCTGAAATGAATGTGTGGCCTTGGCATTGTCCCGCAATGAAATAAACAGCTCACGATATTCTTCCTCTGTGGCATGGCTGAACAGCGGTAAATGCACATTCGCCAAAGCGCGGGCCCCCTCCTCCACTGGAGTATGATTAAGCCGCACGGTCTCCTTATTGACCACCTGTTGATCTTCATAATCTAGGGACAGTGCAGGCCCCGGCAGCAGACGCAAACGCCCTTCCTGTACCTGCAACTCAATCTCTGACGCGTAAACGGGTTTGCCATCAATAATGTATTCCGCACCCTCTGATGCAGCGATATGTAATCGATCAGTCCGGACCAAGCTGAGGGATGCTGGCAATTGGGTCAGACTTATTTTTTGCGGCCAAAGTAGACGCAGTAGAAACCATAGGTAACTGAGAATACTCCGCGGCGCGAGCACTACAAGCGCAACGCGCCCATCAGCGATGCCTAGTTCCTCGCTAAATGCCCGCTCCACTAAAGCACTTTGGGTTTGCCCGAGGGCAACCATACCCAAAGCAGCCAAATGAACAACTCTGTCCTTTCCTGTGGTAATTTTGTAGGGGCTTAACTTCAGTCTGCTCAATCCCTTTAGCGCGCCCCTCAGAGTACTCCATGGTGTCTGCGGACGATTGATATCACGAGGACGTAAGGCCAAAACCCGGCCTATCACCACCGAGGAGAAAACCAACTCGCCATTACAGGTCAGTGCGTCGGCACCGATGACGGGCGCGTTAAGATAATGCTCAAACACCGTTAGCATAGTGCCCTTGACGCCCATTGCGGCCATGGCCCGCGCCGCCTCTGGGTGCGGTAAAATGCCAACCCCCCATTGCTGCTCTAAGGCCTGCACAGCCAGATCACGTATTGCCTCATCACCGAGATACAGCAGCACACGCGACGACGCAGGAGGATTGGACCTGTCTGCCCAAGGCACAAAATTAATGTCTGCTAATTCAGACAACTGTCCTATGATTGCTGGCTCAAGCCCAGCATCATGAATTAAATAGAGTCCATCAGGGTTCCTGTTGCGCGGCGTATCGTCTTCCAAGAACTTATTTCCTAAACAGCCTATGTTTCACCTTAGTCTAACAGAAATTTAGACACATCCCGATGCGCTGTGCAAGTCGGTCTCGGACTAATGCACCTTTCATTCTAAGATGGGAGAGTTAGACTATGTGCAGTAATAGCAAGTGAGTTCAGTAACACTGGGAAGAGGACAGTAATGTGGCATACGATTTAACTGGCAAAATCAAGATCATTCAGGAAGCGAAGATATTTGATAGTGGCTTCACTAAACGGGAAATGGTTGTAATCGTTGAGGACGGGAGGTACCCGCAGGAGATCAATATCGAATTTGTGCAAGATAAGGTAAGTCTTCTCGATCCCCTTCAGGCTGGGCAGGAGGTTACCGTCACTTTTGACATCCGTGGGCGAGAATACAACGGACGCTATTTTAATAATCTTCAGGGCTGGAAGATCGCCACTACATCACAGAAAACAGCATTTACTAATGAAACGGAGCCAACTATGCCCGACCACTTTACATCAAGTAATTTTGACGAAGGCGATATTCCATTTTAGCACTAGGCTGGGAGCCTAGCATATCGCCACCTGTTTCTTTCCTATACTCCATAGAACTAATCTGGCGACTGTGCCACAGTAATGACACAAGATTTTATGCCCGCGCATGACAGGCAGTGGAAAGCAGACAAGACCGCGTCACAAGCTCCGCAGGAGCGTCTGCCGAATAGACCTAGGATACCCACCGATCAGAAAATGGCTTTATATTACTGAGGAAAGTGCACATTGACGCTCAAACCGGGGCTGGCCCGCATCTCAGAATGGCAGCGCAGCTTTCTAAAGCGGCATCGGCTGGGCCTCGACTATCTGGAGACGGCCCTAGAGTGGTTCACCCCTGTAGCACACTCCCTTGCGACACTGCAGCGAAAGGTAAACCGACCCATATTAGTCGCAATTAATGGCTGCCAAGGATCAGGGAAGACTACAGCTGCTGATTATCTAAGTACCTGCTTGATTGAAGAACAGGGCGTGAATGCAGTCACGTTGTCGCTGGATGATTTCTATCTGACTCACCGCGAACGGCGAAAACTTGCAGCGTCAGTTCATCCGCTGCTGGCGACACGAGGCGTACCTGGGACGCATGATATGCAGCTTTTGCGTCAGGCACTGCAGCCGTTACTCGACACCCATTATCAAAAATCGATTGTAATTCCACGATTTGACAAGGCTATCGATGACCGATGCCCGCCATCAAACTGGAAGCGTATTGACGGCTCGGCTCAATGCATATTGCTGGAGGGCTGGTGCCTTGGGGCAATGCCGGAATCTGCTGAGGCTTTGGCTCAGACCGTAAACGACCTCGAGCGACACGAAGACCCGCGTGTTCTATGGCGCGAATACTATAACGCATGTCTATTAGAGCATTTTACGCCACTTTATCCTATCGTTGATCAATGGATCATGCTGCGAGCACCATCGTTCGATTGTGTTTTCAATTGGCGTCGTGAGCAGGAACAAAAACTGATCGCCTCGCTTCCTCTCGGAACATTCAACAGCACAATGGATGATGATGCACTGCAGCGTTTCATACAGCACTATGAACGCATCACGCAAAATTGCCTTAATAAGTTACCTTCCAAGGTTAATCACCTCTTTAATCTTGATGAGAAACGCGGCGTCAGCGCCTATAGCTACCAACCATAGGTAGCTGTTGAATCATAAGTGATGGGGACCAATTATTTTTTATCCTCTGCTAACGGCGCTATAACTGTACCATTAGGTTTGTAACGTTTTATTAGGGCAGCAATTGTAGGTGAGCTTTCTATACTGAGTGTTCGAACGTGTTTCTGCGTGACTGCTTACTACTGCCTTCTGACTACCGCTGCTAAAAATGTATTTAACAAGGTCCGGCTAGTTATACGGCGTCTTATAGTCGATTTTTTTGGCTCAAGTTACCTGTCGCGACACAGGGTACTATCACTTTTTGCGGTAGCAAAATATGCAAAAAAATAAATTAGCATTCGCTAGGAAACTGCGTCAATAATCAACATCAGTCTTGCTTGACCTTAGCCTTTATCCGCATAGTCGGATCTTCTTTTAACGCCTTGACGATCTCCTTTGAGCACTGTAGCCGGACTTTTCGGTCGTCGTATCACGCCTTTCAGGCGCAGTTGCGCTATCGCTCACTAGCGTATGTAATACAGTCGGGATATGATGCAGAAATTGGTTGATCATGCGCGGCATAACCGGTTGCAGTCAGCCACGTAGGGCATTTCCGAAAACGTAACAGCACTCAGGTTGACGCAATCAATGGCTAGCAGCAAAGAGAAGCAAAAACGCCAAATGGCTAAGGCATTTGACCAAGCAGTATTGAACGCCGACACGTTTGAAGAGTGGCAGCAACTAGCCGAGGACTATGACCGTCAGAGCGGTGCTGATGCATGGCGTGAAAAAGATGAATCCTCCCTATACGACTCAGCTAGTATCAGCACAAGGCTGCAGCGACTACGGAGGTTACGCAAAGCCGGAAACAATCATGGCCTACTTTTCGCGCTTAGCGAAGGCATACACGGCAATATGGCTGGCATGGGAAACGCAAAACTGTACGAGAAGGCACGCAGTGGCACGAAAGCTCTGATAAAAAACTATATCGATGAAATATGTGGCGCACTTGACTACTTTTCGCCGCGGTCCTTCAAGGGAATTCCTTGGACAGATCGCCTCGAATTTTTTCAGGATGCCAGTCATTGCTATGGTCGCTCTGCACTCATGCTAAGCGGCGGCGGCACTCTTGGGTATTTCCACTTTGGCGTTTTAAAGGTGCTCATTGAGCAAAAATTGTGTCCGGTAGTAATATCTGGCGCCAGCGCTGGTGCCTTCGTTGCCGGCATCGTTGGCTCCCGCACTGACAAAGAGTTTCTAGAGCTATTTGACAACAACATGCTTGCTCGTGCGCTAACCGAAAACAACGACAACATCAAACTTGGTTTTGGCATCAACGAGAAAATTGATATGCGCTCGATTAAGCGGGAGATGGCTAGGCTGATTCCCGACATGACGTTTAAAGAAGCTTATGAAAAAACAGGCCGTAGCATTAATATCTCCATTTCACCTGCTGAACCGCGCCAGACATCGCGCTTGCTTAACCATATTGCATCGCCTAATGTCACGCTACGATCGGCCGTTCTCGCATCCACAGCCTTGCCGGGAGTCTTTCAACCGGTGCAACTGCAAGCACGTAATGCCGACGGAGACATCAAACCGTATCTACCATCTCGCCGCTGGATAGACGGTTCGTTCTCTCAGGATTTACCGGCCAAGCGTCTCGCCCGTATGTACGCAGTCAATCATTTCATCGTGTCTCAAGTCATGCCTGGGCTCGGCCGCGAAACGAACACAAAGCCCGGACTGCGTAAGATCGTTTCAGATGCCTCGGTAGCCGCGACGAAACAGATCGTGCGTGGTTACCTCGACTTCTTCCAACGCTATGGCAAAGTAGGCCCGCAGATGGGCACTGGCATGAACGCCATCAACGCCTTGCTAGACCAGCAGTTCACTGGAGACATCAATATCTTTCCCGGATATGGCCTTTCAAGTCTCGGCAAACTGCTGAAAATGATGAGCGAAGAGGAAATGACTGACCTAATAAAAGCTGGGGAGCGCGCTACCTGGCCCAAGGTTCCGGTAATCAGTCTCACCACACGTATTGGCCGCACCTTGGACGGCATCCTCCATTCTTTCGAAATGGACGAAGCCCGCTGGTCGCGTACTGCTCTGAAAACGAAGGCATCACGTGCCACTAGGGCAAGACGCAAGCCTAATAGCCATGCCGCTGCTAAAAAACAAAGCATGAAACCAACATCTGCTGCGATTGAACGAAAATCGGAAAAGAAATCGGCAGCATAAGTTAATCATGCCAATAACTGGTGCTGCAGGAGGCTCAGATACTGCGGCCAGACCCCGTTATCCATCGACTATTGATTGTGCCAAGGTTCTAGCAGAGAATTGGACGCTGTTAAAGCCAATCTAACAAGCAGCGCGCATCACATGCCATCCATTGAAGTCCAACAGTTGGAAAAGTCTTTCCCTAGCAGTGCGCAAGCACTTTTTGCCGGATTATCATTCGCGCTCGACAGCAACGAGTGCTTATGTCTACTCGGGCCTTCGGGCTGCGGCAAGACCACGCTGCTGCGTCTACTGATGGGTCTCGAGAAACCCAGCCGCGGCACAATACGCGTCGACCCTGCAGTGGCTATGAAAATGAGCTATGTCTTCCAGGAACCGCGACTGGTGCCATGGCGCACCTGCCTAGAGAACGTACTTTTACCTTTAGAATTGACAGCAAAGATAAACAATGCTGCACGTGACCGAGCAGTCGAATTATTACAAAAGATCGGACTTAGCAATCGACTAGAGCATTTCCCTAATCAACTAAGTGGTGGAATGCAAATGCGGGTCGCGCTGGCACGAGCATTAATCACGCAACCGAAAATTATTCTGCTTGACGAGCCGTTTGCTGCACTCGACGAGCGAACTCGCTTTCATATGCAAGACTTATTGCTAGAATTGAAAGCACGCTTACAACTGCAATATGTTTTCGTAACACATTCAATCGCCGAAGCCGTCTATATTAGTGATAGAATTTTATTGCTAGACAATGCCGGAGCCTGCAGAGACGTTCGCTCACTTCCCTTCAGAAGTCGCAATCAGTCGATTAAATTGACGCCTGAGTTTAATGCAGTAGTAAGAGAATATTCAAGCCTATTTAGCGACATGGAGGAAAGCTTTGCAGCGTCTAACCTGTAAAGTCAAAGCAATGATCCCTACACTAAGAATATGGATAGCCGATAAACTCCCAGCTTGGATTTTCCTTGCGGGAATGCTGTCAGCTTGGCAATTCATCGTCGCACAACAGTGGGTAGCATCCTATTTGCTGCCTTCTCCGGTACAGATTTTTAAGACCACACTGAACATGTGGCCCGATATCTTTGCAGCGACATTGAGTACGGCGCAATCGATTCTGTGGGGCCTTGGATTGAGTGTAATCATAGGCATGGCCTCTGCCCTGATATTTTTTTCGATTCCCATTGCACGCCGTGCAATATTGCCTTTTTGCATTTTTTTTCAAACTGTTCCGATAATTGCAATTGCTCCGCTGCTAGTCATCTGGTTCGGCTATGGCCAACCGACCGTCAATGCTTCAGCCTTCATTGTATCATTATTCCCAATACTCGCTAACACCTTAACCGGGCTTCAAGAAACCGATCCTCAACTAAAGGAATTATTCCGATTATATAAGCCGTCGCGTTGGCAACTGATTTTTAAATTACAGATACCGTCTGCGGTTCCCTATATAATTACCGGCATAAAAATATCTGCTGGACTTGCCGTGGTCGGTGCAATTGTTGGAGAATTTATCGCAGGCGGAGGACTTGGAAGTCTTATTGATGCAGCACGTACCCAGCAACGCGTCGATTTGGTGTTCAGCGGCGTTCTTATGTCGAGTGCTTTAGCGCTGGCACTTGTCTACACCATCAATTTAATTACCGGCCTACTATTCCGTCATCGGCCTTACTTAAGGAGACAGTAATGCGTAGACTTTTATTCTGCTTGTTTGGGATGGCTTGGAGTACACAATTGCTAGCGCAGCCGGCCGGCCCTAGCGACCTTCTCATACTGGCATTGAACTGGAAGCCTGAACCACAGTTCGGAGGCTTCTATGCTGCACAGCTAGGAGGCTATTATCAAGACAATGCCCTTGATGTTAAAATCATCGAGGGAGGATCTGGTATGCCAACTATTCAAATGCTGGCTGCAGGTAAGGTTGATTATGCGATTGTGTCAGCCGATGAAATTGTCATCGCGCATGCACGAGGCGCCACGAATATTGTGGCGCTATTCGCCACCTTTCAAATTAGTCCGCAAGCCATTATGACGCATGCAGAGCGCAACTTTAAATCGATTAAAGAGATCCTCCACAGTGATGGTGTTTTATTGTGGCAGGGAGGCCTGCCCTACAGTCAATACTTAAAAAAGGAGTATGCGCCCATTAAAGCCTTCACGGCGCCTTATCTCGGAGGCATCGGTAGCTTTCAAAATGACACCAAGGTTTCACAGCAATGTTTTATCAGCAGTGAGCCACTGACTGCGCTGGCAGCGGGACTAAAGATCAAAACTTTTTTGGTCGCCAATAGCGGCTATAACCCCTACACCACTGTATTAGCTACCACTCGTGACCGCTGGGAGCAGTCCCCATCCGAAGTTAAAGGCATGATGGCCGCTGTGCGCAGTGGTTGGACCGATTATCTAGAAAATCCATCAGACACTAACAATGCTATGCAGGCGCTCAATAAGGCAATGTCGGCACAAACTTTTGCTCAAAGCGCACAGGCTCAGCAAGGGTTGATCAGGACGAAAACGACCACACACGTCGGCGAGATGACATTAAAGCGTTGGAAGACGCTAGGGGATCAACTGCTGGACCTAAAGATAATACAGAAGCCAGTATCAGCGACAGACCTTTTTATCGATTTATGACGTGAAAGCGTGACATCCAAAAAGACAGAAATAGCAGAATTTTCGATCCATAGTAAGAAGCCTCTGGCCGACAATGCGCGAAAAAATTCGCTAGCTAGGAGCACAATCCTCACCCACAATCGATCAAAAAAGTGCTCGGAAATTTGGCCGATGCCGGGATAAATGCCGTGCTTAATCGCCGCGACAGAAGGCAGCGAGGTCCCGAGCAGTGTCCCGACTTATGTCCGGACAACACATTGGAAATATCTCTGTACCGTGGATTGTACCCATGACCTGCCGGCAACGCGCGTCAACACCATTCTTTATCAGTAGCCGGTAGAAATTCACGCCTTCGTCACGCAACGGGTCACATTCGTTGACACTAATGACAACTGGGGGCAACCCAACAACGTCAGCGTCTTGTGCAAAACCGGGCCAAGCTAGAGGGTTACCATTTTCTAATTGTTCGATGCCGTAAGCCATTGCGCCGTTATTGTTATGCAGATCCAAAAGTAGACCATTATTCTCAGTCGATGACGGGTTTTGAGGTAAAGGCCAAACCCCGGCGATGTAGGGGCACAACGCATAAAGTCCCTGAATCAGGCCAAGCATGCCATCACGCTTAAGTCGCATTCCAGTGGCCAGTGTAAGATTACCGCCGCCGCTCTCGCCGGCGACAATAATTCTCGAAGCATCTATCCCGAGGGAATCGGCCTGCTCGGACAACCATGTTAACCCTGCAACACAGTCGTTCAATCCCGCCGGATAAGGTGCCACTTCTTTCGCAGATGATGGGGTCAAGGCATTACGGAAATCCACCATGGCTACAGCGACTCCCTGGCCGGCAATGATTTTGCCCCATGCCCGATAGTTACCATCAAAACAGGACATCGCCTGCATACCACCACCGTGAATATAATAAACGCAAGGGAGAAGCTCCTCCGACTTGGGCCGGATAAACTGGATCAAAACTTTGTTGCGGTCCGGCAGAGAATTAAACTCTAATGTGCTAATTTCCAGTCCTTCAGACGGCGCGATCTCCGGGGTGTCACACAGTTCCATAAAGCTCTTGAGCCCCTCGGCCATCTCTAGCGCCTGAGGACTGTTGGCCTGCTCAAGCATTTCCTCGCGACTAGCAACGTTCGAACTCGGCGGCATCGACATGCCGCCCATCAATGCTTTGATGCGAGGATCGATACGGGGGTCATCTTTAATATTAGCATTGCTCATAACATGTACTGCCTCTCATTTTCGGTCAATCACTGCTTTAACGGTTACTGTGCATCAGCTAGATCAAGTAAATCACGTACCTCGCGCTTTACAAATTTACCGTTGGCGTTGCGTGGCAATGGTGCATCCACCAGCCATATATAACGAGGAATCTTATAAGACGAGAGTTTCTCTCTCAGATATGCTCGCAGTTCTTCTGCATCTGCAGAACCAAGTTGCTTTAAATAAATGGCCGCTGCAACCTCCTCTCCTAAACGTTCATCTTCAACGCCAAAGACTACGCACTCGGCGACTGACACGTGCTCAAAAAGTGCGCTTTCTACCTCGGCACAATACACATTTTCACCACCGCGAAGGACCATCTCTTTCGCACGGTCAACAAGATAAATAAACTCGTCTTCATCTAGATAAGCCACATCACCCGTATGAAGCCAGCCGTCCGTTATTTCCGCCGCCGTGGCTTCGGGTCGATTAAGATAACCTTTGATAACGCAGGCACCTCGGACCCAAAGTTCGCCGGTCTCGCCGGTTGCGACGCTATTGCCATCGCCATCTACGCACTTAGCTTCAAAAGTCGGCAAGGCGCGGCCAACACTTTGAGGGCGATCGACCAGATAAACGTCTGATAATGCGGAAATAATCCCGCATGTTTCGGTCATACCATAGCCAGCACTTGGCGCCGCATTTTTCATTGTTTTATTCATTTTACGCGTCAGGTCAGGCTGCACTGCCGCCCCACCACCGCCCATACTTTTAAGACTGGATGTATCCCTGGTGGAAAAGTCGGGGTGAAGCATCATTTCACGCGACATCATCGGTACAGCACTAAATGTTGTCACCTTTTCTTTCTCGATAATCCGCAGTGCCTCGCCAGCATCCCACTTATACATGTGTATTAATTTCCCACCGGTGGCGGCTATCCCCTGAGCTACGCAGTTATTACCTGTGACATGAAACAACGGAGTCGCCACTAACGCTATGTTTATCTGGTCGGGCTCCATTGCACCTTTTGCTTTGACCCCAGCCTTGGCGAGAGCAGTGGACTGTAAAGCACGACTAAAACCGATATTCATTAAATTTGATACGCAGCCGCGGTGTGTTAATTGAGCACCCTTGGGAGTACCCGTAGTCCCAGATGTATAAAAGATGCAGGCATCAGCATCAGGATCTATCGACACCTCTGGCATAGCACTATCGTTGTTGATGATCTCACGCCAATCCACCACGTTATCGGGCAGCCCCTCTTGCAGCCGCACACCACAGACAATCAGGCTCTGAAAATCCTCACGAATCTTGTCGAAGCGTAAAAGCCGCTCTTCATCACAGATCATGACCTTCGGAGTGGAGTCTTTTAAAGCATAATGCATTTCATTTGGTACCCACCACGCGTTCATACCGACAACAACAGCACCCATCGATACGACCGCCCAATGAGCTAGCATCCACTCCGGATAATTGCGCATAGCAATGGCAACTCGATCACCGGGCTCAACGCCCTGTAGCAAAAGCCAGTTCGCGATAGCGGCGGTGATTTCGTGGGCTTGTGCGTAAGTGTAACGTTCTTCTTGAAAGACGAGATATTCTCTATCCTCGTAGGCGGCAGTGCCCTGCCAGATCTCACGTAGAGATGCAGGCGCATGTTTATAGCTGCGCATTGGAGAGCCGCGCACTTCTCGGGTTTCGATCTCAAACAATTGTCCAGCGGCAGTCAATTCACTCCAGACATCACTTAACTCGTCGTACATCCATCTACTCCTTAGAAGTATAGATTAGGTACCATTCAGAATAGCTGCGGCGCTAAGATCCGGCAATAGATGATACGTAATTAGTCAGTGATCCTATAGCCGACATAACAGAAATACAACTTCTGCATCAGCGTGCGCTAAACCCGTTGAGATTGCAGACAGCATATCCGACCTTTCGAAGCCACAGAAGGACGAGATTTCTAGGTGACTAGGCGCAGGTGGGTATTTATCCAGAACTTTCTACTAAATCATCAAGCAAAGGTTTAACATCTGCGCTCATAAACTTCGTTGGGAAGACTCCCCTGAACAGGTAAGGTATCTGATCAGCAGTGACGTCTTATTGGCTAGTAAAAGTATCAGGTATCTAAAATGAAGAGATGGAATGGCTGGGGCGACGACAAAAACGCGCTTGATTATGAATTGAGTAACTCGGCCCTGCACTTTTTAAAGGGTCTTATTGGCAAATCCAAGGCCCTTCCGGATGCAAGCCTAGAGCAAGTCTTGGCCACTGTGCCCCAATCGCGCCTTCCACCGACGGATCTCTATAGTCTGGACGCAGAAGATCGATTGCGGCACGCGCGTGGTCAGAGTTTGCCGGATTGGCTTGCACTGAGAAGTGGCACGGTAGGCGTGTTTCCCGATGCAGTTGCGTTCCCACGCAGTTCTGAAGAGGTTCGGTCCCTGCTGCAACTGGCGAGCGAGCAGCGGATCGATGTTATCGCCTATGGTGGGGGCACATCCGTCGTCGGCCATATAAATCCAGAGGAAGACGACCGTCCAGTGCTGACCATTGATATGACGCGCATGAACCAACTGATGCATCTAGATAAGCAAAGTCAAATTGCGACTTTCGGAGCAGGCACCATCGGGCCGCAGGTGGAAGCACAACTCAAACCTCAAGGCTACACCTTGGGTCATTACCCACAATCCTGGGAGCTATCAACTATTGGCGGATGGGTCGCCAGCCGATCCAGTGGTCAGCAGTCGCTGCGCTATGGGCGTATCGAACAGATGTTCGCGGGCGGTCGCATCGAAACGCTGAAAGGCACTTTAGACATTCCGACTATTCCTGCCTCATCAGCGGGACCCGATGTGCGTGAGTTTTTCCTTGGAACAGAGGGTCGCATGGGTATCATCACTGAAGTCAAAGCTCGCGTAACGCCTTTACCCGAACAAGAATCTTTTCACGTTTTATTTTTCCCCGACTGGGAGACTGGACTGGCCGCAGTCCGTGAAATCGTCCAGAGCAAAATGCAACTGTCTATGATGCGTCTGAGCAATCAGATCGAGACTTTCACACAGCTGAGGTTAGCGGGCGGAGCTCAGGTTATTGCCTTACTGGAGAAATTTCTCAGTTTACGTGGAGCCGGAAGTGAAAAGGTTATGTTTACATTTGGTGTTACTGGATCTAAGGGTCAATGTCAGTCGGCACTGAAACTGACCCGCCAAATTGCCAAACGCTATGGCGGCATAGGCGCCGGTTCTGCGCTGGGTAAAAAATGGGAGCACAGTCGATTTCGCTCGCCTTATTTGCGCCATGGATTGTGGGAGGCAGGCTATGCGGTTGATACTATGGAAACGGCTATTGACTGGGTGAGAGTTCCCGAGGCAGCAGCAGGGATTCAGGCTGATATCACCAACGCCTTGGCAGACGAGGGAGAAGCAGTACACGCATTCACTCACCTGTCTCACTTCTATGGCCAGGGCTCAAGTATATACACCACGTATATATTCCGCTGCGGCAGCAACTATGAGTCCACATTGGCTCGATGGAAAAAGCTCAAAGCCGCAGGGGCTGAAGCCATTGTTCGCTTTGGTGGTACTATCAGCCATCAACACGGAGTAGGAAAAGATCATTCACAATACCTGGCCGCAGAAAAGGGTGAGCTGGGTATTGAGGCTATTCAGACAGTGGTGGAACTGTTTGACCCACGACAACAAATGAACCCTGGCAAGCTATTGCCCTGACTCATATTCGACGCGACAAAGGCTGCATTATGAACGCACCAAATAGGATTTTTACTGATAGAGACGCACTGTGGAAGACGCTACAGCAGGGAGGCTCCAACTGGGATATGGTGATTGTCGGCGGAGGTATTATAGGAGCGGGCATTCTGCGCGAGGCTGCCAGACGAGGAATTAACGCGCTGTTAGTAGAGCAGCAAGACTTTGCATCGGGTACATCTAGCCGGTCATCCAAAATGGTGCATGGAGGCCTCCGGTATATCAGCCAGGGAGATGTTAAGCTAACCAAAGACTCCCTTCGTGAACGAGAACGGCTGCTGCAGGAAGTCCCTGGTCTCATAGATCGTATGGGCTACTTTTTCACTCTCAGAAAAGGTCAGTTTCCTGGACGGTTTGTGTTTGGCCTATTGCTGGGTCTATACGACTGGTTAGCGGGCATCAAAAATCACAAACACTTCAACAAAGCTGCGCTGCAGCAGCAGTTTTCTGGCATCAACGGTGACGGGCTCAAGGGTGCCATGTATTACACAGACACCGTAACGGATGATGCGAGACTAGTAATGCGTGTCCTTCAAGATGCTATCGAGGCAGGAGGCGTTGCTGTTAACTATATGAAAGTAGAGTCCTTGCTAAAGACAGACGAACAAGTAACGGGCGTCGTCATCAGGAACACTCAAAATACAGAGCAGGTTGAAATCCAATGTAAGTCGGTTGTCAACGCCACAGGAGCGTGGGCGGACCGGCTGCGGAATGAGGTTAACTCAGAAAAACGCATCCGACCACTGCGTGGCAGCCACCTTGTCCTTCCAATGGCGAGGCTCCCAATAAAGGACGCCCTAACTCTGTTTCACCCTGTAGATAAGCGCCCAGTCTTTATATTCCCGTGGGAAGGCACTACCGTTGTAGGTACTACGGATCTCGATCACACTGAAAACCTAGATAAAGAAGCCGTCATCAGCGCACAAGAACTTGCATACCTGCTGGAGGCCGTCGACGCACTTTTCCCGCAGCATTGCCTGTCTCAAGACGATATTATTTCAACCTGGTCAGGCGTCCGTCCAGTAATAGGATCGGATGAAGCGAGAGACCCCTCGAAGGAAAGACGAGACCACGCCGTCTGGCACGATAAAGGTCTTGTGACAGTCAGCGGAGGAAAGTTGACCACCTTTCGTCTGATCGCCCTAGATGCGATTAAGGCGGCATCAGAAACGCTTGGCAATGTCGAAGTATTGGAAAGCGATGATTGTATTTTCAAAACCCCGGGAATTACAGTGGCGGAACTTAACGTAGAGGATAAACAGTGGGCTCAGCGGTTAATCGGCCGCTATGGGAAATATGCTAAGGACTTGATCGCTGAGGCTACCGACGCAGAACGTATGCCTCTAGAGAATACAGCATTCTGTCTGGCGGAATGTCGCTGGGCCGCACGCAATGAATCAGTGGTGCACCTAGACGACTTAATGCTGCGCCGCACTCGACTGGGGTCACTAGTGAAGGGGGGTGGAGAACGCCTGTTTCCTGCTATTGAAAAAATTTGCGCTCAGGAACTGAACTGGAATACTGAAATGTGGAAAACTGAACTGACGCGCTATCAGGAAATCTGGAGAACAAACTATTACCTGCCAAGCGCATAAACGCCCAGCAGAAAGAGTAACCGCATGAGCACCAGTAAAGAGTATGTACTAGCGATAGATAATGGCACACAGAGTGTTCGAGCTCTTGTTTTTGACCTCGAAGGACAACTGGTTGCAAAAAGCAAAGTCGAGATAGAACCCTATTATTCTGATCAACCGGGTTGGGCCGAACAGAGTGCTGACTATTTTTGGGACAACCTTTGTAAGGCCTGTTGTGCCCTTTGGCCACAGCTCAATTTTCCCAAAAGTGCTATCAAGTCAGTCGCGCTCACCACGCAACGCGCTAGCGTTATCAATCTCGACCGCGACGGGGAACCGCTGCGCCCAGCTATTGTTTGGTTAGATCAAAGACTGGAGCAGGATTTACCTTCCATGGGGCTTTGGGATATTCTCTTTACGCTAGCGGGAGAGAAGGACACCGTAAGATTTTTTCGCAGCGAAGCAGAAGCTAATTGGATTAAGAAGAAGCAGCCGGAAATCTGGGATAAAACCGCAAAATACTTACTATTGTCGGGCTATCTGACCTACAAACTTACGGGACAGTATGTCGATTCGGTGGCAAGCCAAGTAGGCTATCTACCTTTCGATTTCAAAAAGCATGATTGGGCACGGAAACTCGACTGGAAGTGGCGAGCACTGCCCATCAGACGCGAGCAATTGCCCGAACTCGTCCCTGCAGGCGGGCATCTAGGAGGGATTAATGCAGAAGCTGCACAACTGACAGGCATTCCTGAGGGCTTGCCCCTCATCTCTGCCGGCGCAGATAAAGCCTGTGAAGTGCTTGCCTCAGGTTGTCTCACGCCCGACACCGGGAGTATCAGTTATGGCAGCGCAGCTACGTATAACAGTACCAATGAGCGCTATATCGAGGCGATAAAGAACGTTCCTGCCTATCCCGCTGCGATGCCTAATGCTTACAACACTGAAACTATCGTACAGCGCGGATATTGGATGGTTAATTGGTTTAAACGTGAGTTT
This sequence comes from Haliea sp., assembly GCA_002862465.1. Classification (GTDB taxonomy): domain Bacteria; phylum Pseudomonadota; class Gammaproteobacteria; order Pseudomonadales; family Halieaceae; genus Marimicrobium. Next base: position 2,065 of record PKDD01000150.1, on the reverse strand, counting down.
GGTTTGCGAGAGCAGCACATTGCGGCAGAGACAGGCGTTGAACCTGAGTCACTATTTGATAACCTACTTAAAGAGGTTCCTCCCGGGGCAATGGGCCTTTTGGTGCAACCTTACTGGTCTCCTGGCGTCCGCATACCTGGTCCGGATGCAAAAGGCGCCATCATAGGATTTGGAGATGTACACACACGCGCCCATATTTATCGCGCCATTATTGAAGGAATTGCTTACGCACTGCGGGAAGGTAAAGAACGCCTAGAGAGGCGCAGCGGACACAATATCACCACGTTAAAAGTATCAGGCGGCGGCTCGCAGAGTAACGAGGCTATGCAAATTACTGCCGACATATTTGGCCTCACCGTCGAACGACCGCATACCTATGAAACCTCGGGACTGGGGGCCGCTATTAACGCCGCAGTCGGCGTCGGACTCTATCCTGACTACCAATCTGCGCTAAGCAATATGACCCATGAAGGTGACCGCTTTGCGCCAATTGAAGAAAACGTCCTTATTTATAATCAGCTTTACAAAGAGGTCTATCTAAAAATGTACGACAGGCTCAGCCCACTTTACGGCACCATACGCAAAATAACGGGATACCCCTTCTAGCGGCCACGAGAAACTTGTCAGAATATAGTGGGCTGTGAGTTGAAAAAGAGCTTTTAATTGGATTCGCGGGTGCCGGCCAGCACAAGTCACAAACAAACAGTACCAGCCAATAATCAAACTCTCAGGAGGATCCTAAGCCGCAGCAGATGCTTCTTTACCCTCTTTAACCTCTTCACCCTCTTCTTTATCCTCTTCGGGCTCTAGCGCTGCCAATCGGGTCTCTAATTCAGTGATTTTCTGCTGTAGTTTAGCGTTTTCGGCTTTGGCCTTACTCGATGATTTTTGAAGCATCTCATTTGCCGCTGTTTTCTCAGCAAGCTTCTTTTTGCTAGCGTCTAAATTCTTTTTCATCGCTGCCGCATCGTATTGTTTCAGAACCTTGATCTCTGCGCGATCTTCTGCAAGATCTTTTTGCAGACCCTTAATGCGCTTCTTCTGAGTAACGATTTCAACCTCCAGTTTTTCGCAGCGATGAGTCAGTTCTCGATTGAGTTGCTCTGTACGTTTACTCGCCGTGCCTTCGGCAGCGACTGCCGTTAACTGTGCCAGTTGTTTTTCAATGACGGTTTGTTGTTCTTGCTGTTTTTTAATCCCAAGTTCAATTTCGGCAGATTTTGCATCCAGTTGATCTTGGTATTGGGATCTAAGGCTGTCTTCAAGTTCAATTATTTTTTCCAGTTTTGAGGCTGTAAGCATTTAGTACGTCCTGAGTTTTGTTGGTTCGGATTGGGCAGTGGATCTGCTTAATGAATTTGCCAAGCCCACTGATGTGCTAAGCACAACTCGGCGGGCACTATACACTAGAATGCTGCGGACGTGGAGAATTCCTGATTTTTCATTAAATTGATGTAGTTAGCGAACTGAGTTGATCGTGGAACCGCTAGCCGCCTAGACAGTCACCGAACTACTTAAAGCACTCGGGCCACCGCTGCTCAGGAAGCAGGAGACGGCTGCGGGCCTCTCACCAGCTTACCTGGCATCGCTCCAGTATCATGACCATTTTCGCGAATGATCTCACCGTTACAAATTGTCAGCCGATATCCATCAACCCGCTGAACTAGCCTTCTCGCTCTCGCAGGAAGGTCATACACCATTTCAGGCGGGTGGATATTGAGAGCCTCATAATCAATTACATTGATATCCGCCTTCATACCTGGCGCAATTAACCCTCGATCATGCATGCCGTAAAAATTGGCTGTTGCTTGGGTTTGGTTATGTACGAGCTGCTCGATAGGAATACGCTTGCCTCGCGTCCGATCACGCGCCCAATGGGTTAGTAGATAGGTTGGCATGCTAGCGTCGCAAATCAGGCCGCAATGGGCACCCCCATCGGATAGACCAAACACTGCATTAGGGTGTAGCATCATTTCCCGCAGCGCCTCAAAATCGCCGTTAGAGTAGCCCAACAGAGGCATATACAGTATCCCTTTCCCATCGCGCTCCAACATGCTGTCATATG
>PKDD01000111.1 GCA_002862465.1 Haliea sp. | reverse complement strand
TAAGAGTATCGGCGAATTAAGCTTAGCCCAGCATGCCATGCTCGCCGGGATACCGAAGGCCCCCTCCCGCGATAACCCCGTCAGCGGTCCCGATGGCGGCAAGGAGCGCCGCAACTGGATTTTGGGCCGCATGCTTACCTTGAGTTACATCAGTGACGCGCAATATCAGAGCGCACGCGATGAACCTGACTTCGCCCGAATTCACGGCGCTCAGTTGGGCTTTGCAGCACACTATGCCGCGGAAATGGCGAGACAGCAGATGTTGCAACTTTACGGAATGGAGGCATACACCAACGGCTACCATGTCTACACAACGATCAGCAGCGACCTGCAGCGCGCTGCCAACCAGTCTGTTATAGATGGCCTGATTAGTTATGACCAGCGCCATGGATACCGAGGCCCTGAGCAACAATTTACGCCCTCATCATCTGACGAGAGCACCATAAGCCAATGGCGAAAGGCGCTATCGAAAGCCACTATCGTCGCCGACTTGGAACCTGCCATTGTTACCTCGGTAAATGATCAAGGCGCCACTTTGTTGCTGACTGATGGCAGCACCCCTGATTTACTTTGGGAGAACGGTATTCGCCAAGCGCGACCCTATCTAACCGAGAATGCCACCGGCCCCTCCCAACAATCAACATCCGATGTGCTCACTGTTGGTGACCTGATCAGGGTCAACCAAGGTGACGATGATGCTTGGCAACTGGCTCAAGTTCCCGCGGCCCAAGCAGCTCTGGTTTCCCTGAATCCAGATAACGGCGCGATTGTCAGCATGGTCGGCGGCATCGGCTTCGAACTGAGCAAGTTCAATCGCGCCACTCAGGCTGAACGTCAACCTGGATCCAATTTTAAACCCTTTCTATACAGCGCTGCCCTAGAGACCGGGTATACGGCGGCGACAATTATTAATGACGCACCAATCGTCACAGGAGGCGGCGGAACAGGAGACCTGTGGCGTCCGGAAAACGACGAAGGCAAGTTTTATGGCCCGACGCGATTGCGTTGGGCGCTAACTAAGTCGCGTAATTTAGTGTCCATTCGTTTACTACAACGCCTAGGTGTCGCGCGATTGATAGACTACGCTCAAGGTCTGGGATTCGACACCTCAAACTATGCACCAGAACTGTCTCTGGCTTTGGGCACTCAAAGCATTACGCCTTTAGAACTGGCCACTGGCTACGCCTTACTAGCCAATGGCGGCTATCGCGTCGAACCGCACCTCATTCAGCGTGTCGAAAATCTCGGAGGTGACGTCGCATTCGAAGCTCGCCCACTCACGGTGTGCCGAGACTGTGATCTACGCAATATGTCGCAGGGCGGAAATACAGAGATGACTATGGAGCAAATAATGATGGGAGGAAACTCAGATACGCCAAAACTTCCAACCGCGCCGCGCGTTCAGGACGCGCGGGTAAACTATATTATCGACAGCATTCTCAAGGACGTCATCAAACGGGGCACAGGCCGTCGCGCGCTGGTGCTAAAGCGCAGTGATATCGCAGGCAAAACTGGCACAACAAATGGCCCGATGGATGTTTGGTTTTCTGGATATAATCAGGCGGTAGTGACTACGGTGTGGGTAGGTTTTGACAATTATACCCCTCTAGGACGCAAAGAGTTTGGTGGCACCGCCGCCCTGCCCATCTGGATCGAATACATGGAGACAGCCCTAAAAGGTAGCCCGGAACTGGAACGTCCCATTCCTCCGGGCATCGTCACCGTCAAAATAGATCCCGACAACGGACTGCTGGCAGTTCCCGGGCAGCGCAACGCCCTATTTGAATATTTTCTAGAGGGAAGTGTGCCGCAACAAAACCGGGGCGGGCAGGGCAATTTCGTCGATGACAGCGATGTCGCCGACCAGATCAACAATATTTTTTAATCTTTACAGCGTCGGCCAATAATTTTTGGGGCAGGGCAGGCCAGCAACGCCGCTATCCACCGCGGCTTTAGCTACCGCAGGAGCAATGCGCGTCAGCAAACGAGCGTCCAGCGGCTTGGGAATAATATAGCTTGGTCCAAATTCTAGCGAGTCCACGTCACACGCAGCTAGTACCTCCTCAGGAACGGGCTCACGCGCCAAAGCGCTGAGCGCATGAACTGCGGCTACCTTCATCTCTTCATTAATCACGGTCGCTCGAACATCGAGGGCTCCACGAAAAATAAAAGGGAAGCCCAACACATTGTTGACCTGATTGGCATAGTCAGATCGGCCCGTGGCTATTATCAGATCCTCTCTCGTCGCCAGCGCTAGTTCAGGCTTGATCTCGGGATCCGGATTGGAACACGCGAACACCACCGGGCGGTCTGCCATGGACAGGAGCATTGCGGGCGTCAACAAATCAGCCCCAGAAAGACCTATAAATACATCAGCGCCTTTAATGGCGTCCGTCAAACTGCGCTTGTCAGTGTCGTTGACAAATTCTTGCTTGTAAACGTTGACGCCCTCTCGGCCATCGTAAATAACCCCGCGACGGTCAAGCATGAAAATATTTTCGCGCCGCACGCCCATCGTAAGCAGCAGACGCATACAGGCAATAGCCGCCGAGCCAGCTCCTAAGCATGTGATAACCGCCTCTTCCATGCGCTTGCCTTGTATTGCAAGCGCATTAATCAGCCCCGCGGCCGTCACAATCGCGGTCCCGTGCTGGTCATCATGGAATACCGGAATATTACATCGCTCAATCAATGCCGATTCAATTTCAAAACATTCTGGGGCCTTGATATCTTCAAGATTGATGCCACCAAAAGTGTCGGCTATGTTCGCCACAGTGGAAATAAACTCCTGCGTATCCTCCGTGTCCACTTCTATGTCTATAGAGTTAATGCCAGCAAAGCGCTTAAAAAGCAGCGCCTTTCCCTCCATTACAGGTTTACTTGCCAAGCTGCCAAGATTGCCAAGCCCCAATACCGCAGTGCCATTACTAATCACTGCCACTAAATTCCCTTTGCTCGTGTAACGGTATGCGAGGTCTGGGTCATGGGCAATTTCACGGCAAGGTGACGCGACGCCAGGGCTGTATGCCAACGACAAGTCGCGCAGCGTCTCAGCCGTCTTAGTCAGTTCAATACTGATTTTTCCGGGTGTGGGCTCTGCGTGATAAGACAGTGCATCACGTTTCAATTCTTCGGACATGGAACTACCTGCACTCACTAAAGGAGTTGCAAAAAATATCAATTAAACTATACAAAAACACACTAGTAACAATGCCGTAGCTAGTCTCTCGGGCTATCGCAATCCGACCCTAGAGCACGGCATAAGGCTGTTGTTAGTGGGCTAGGGCGCGCTAATCACAGCAAAAGGGCTTATCACCGCGTTCTCTACCGCTTTGTACTGCGACCACCGAAACGCTTATTAAACCGGTCAACACGACCCCCGGTATCTAAAGTCTTTTGCTTGCCTGTGTAAAAGGGGTGGCACAACGAACAAACATCAATGTGGAAGTCTTCACACCGAGTTGAACGCGTCTGCACCGTATTCCCGCAACTGCACGTGGCGGTAACGACCTGATACTTGGGATGGATATCCGCTTTCATAACATGTAACTCCTAGTAATTAGTGCCGCCACTCGGCCACTGCCGAGCACCGCACTTCGATTGGAGAATTGAACCGCCACAAGCGTGATTGACTCAAAAAGGAGGCGGGCATCTTACCAGACGCAGTGTTAGAAGCAATAGCGAGGCTCATTTTGCTACACTAGTGGCGCTATGTATTTTTGCAGGTAATCAAAAGGCGAAATGTCCGTACTTCGACTGGCTATTCCATCGCCCCTTCGTCGCCATTTTGACTATCTGGCGCCGATTGGGCTCAGCAATACGGCGCTGGCTGGCCTGCAACCGGGAATTCGGCTGCGCGTCCCATTTGGACGCCGAAATGTAATCGGCTATTTGTTGGCGGTAGGCAAGGGCAGCGATATTCCCCTAAGTTCTCTTAAGCATGCACTGGAAATTCTTGATGAAGCGCCGCTGATCGGTCCACAGTTGCTGCATTTGTGCAACTGGGCCGCAGGCTACTATCACCACCCGCATGGCGATGTATTCGGCACGCTGTTCCCCAAGCGTCTAAGAGAAGGCAAACCGCAACAACCCCAAGGCACACTGGTCTGGCAACTGACCAGCCGCGGGAGAGGCCTCCCGGAAGCAGCCCTGCCTCGGTCCCCGCGGCAGGCACAAGCGATCAGTCTGCTGATGCAAAAAGCTATTGTGAAGAACACTGAATTCAGAGATCACAGCATAAGCGCCAGTATTCTACGCAATTTGCAAGACAAGAAGCTGATTGAGTCTCTCTACCATAGTGAACACTCACATTTATTTAAAGTCAATGATAGCATGCCGCTTAGCGCCGAACAGCGTATAGCTCTGAACGCGATAACCGGAGCAGAGAAGGGGTTCAACTGCCATCTCTTAGAGGGCGTCACAGGCAGCGGCAAAACCGAAATCTACCTGCGGTTGATCGAAGATTGCCTCCAACAAGGGCATCAAGCGCTTGTTTTGGTTCCCGAAATAGGCCTCACACCGCAAACCCTTGCACGCTTTCAACAGCGCTTTGATGCTAATATTGCCGTGTTGCACTCGGGACTGAGCGATGCGCAGCGTTATCAATCATGGGACGCAGCACGCAACGGTAATGCGCATATCATTATTGGCACACGGTCAGCGGTTTTCACGCCACTGGCATCACCAGGGCTGATAATCGTCGACGAGGAACACGACAGCTCTTATAAACAGCAGGACGGATTTCGTTATTCTGCCCGTGATGTCGCAGTGAAACGTGCTCAGATACATTCAATTCCGATTTTGCTGGGCAGCGCGACACCCTCATTGGAGAGCATTCAAAACGTTATCGCTGGCCGCTATCACCACCAGCAACTCACGCAACGCGCCAGCAGCGCCGGCATGCCAGACATCAAAGTACTGGATGTGCGCCGCCAAGAACTCCATGCAGGGCTATCCGAGAGACTGCTTGAGGCGATGCAGGAGAAGCTGCTACTAGGGCAACAGACACTGTTATTTCTGAATCGCCGCGGTTATGCGCCCACTCTTCAGTGTCACGATTGTGGCTGGATCGGCGAATGCAGCGCCTGCGACTCTCGGCTGACCGTTCACCGCCGCCGCGGGCGCCTGCGTTGTCATCACTGTGGCGACTCGAGCTTGCTCCCTAGGCAATGTCCCCAGTGCAACAGCGAGAAGCTAATGGCCGCAGGTCTTGGCACAGAGCAAACAGAAGACTTTCTGCGCACATCCTTCAAACAATGGCCCATTTATCGCGTAGATAGTGACTCTATGCAAAGCAAAGGCGCCATGCAGACCTTGGCGAACGACATTAATAAGGGGGACCCCTGTATTTTACTTGGCACACAGATGCTCACCAAAGGCCATCACTTTCCGGGCGTGAGCCTAGTTGCAGTAATTGATTCCGATGCCTTGCTATTTAGTACCGATTTTCGGGGTGAGGAGCGCATGGCGCAACTCCTCACCCAAGTAGCTGGCCGCGCTGGACGCGCGGATATTCCGGGCAGCGTCCTACTGCAAACGCACTACCCCGACCATCCTGCGATGCTCGCGATGTTAACCACCAGCTATGCCGAGCAGGCTCGCGCGCTACTCAAACAGCGGCAGGAATCAGGTATGCCTCCGGCAGGGCAACTGGTTGTGTTGCGGACCGATTGCTCAGACGCCGAATGCGGCGAGCAGTTCCTTCAAACGCTGCGAGAACGCTCTGCACCTTTCCTCCCTTATGGCGCCAAACTCATCGGGCCACTGCCTTCGCCCATGCAGCGCCGCGCTGGCAAATATCGCTGTCAATTGCTGCTCACTGCACCCACTCGCGGGGCCGCCCAAACTGCAGCCGGCCTCTTAGTTTCAAACGCCGAAGCTTTACCTGCTCGGCATGGGCTAAAATGGTCTATCGATATCGACCCGCAGAACGTTTTCTAAATGCGACTTCTCTGGCCATAGCCGTGACTTATGATGATAGACTAGTCGCTGAGATAGTCAGCTTACTCACCATCGGCACCTTTTGAAGCAAATCAGGTTACCCCTCCCAATGAAGGAAGAACTCACACGGCTTATTCACCAAGCCCTCGACGCACTGGTTGCTGACGGCTTGTTGAAAGATGATCTCACACCTCAGGTACAGATTGATCACACGCGAGATAACAGCCACGGCGATTTGGCAAGCAATATTGCCCTGTCGCTCGCTAAGTCAGCGCAGCGCAATCCGCGCGAACTAGCAAACCTGATCAGCAACGCTCTGCCAGCAAACACACTAATTAGTCGCACTGAAATTGCCGGCCCCGGTTTCATTAATTTCTTTCTATCAGATGATAGTAATCAAGCTGTAGTTCGCACCATTCTTGAACATGGGGAGTCATTCGGCACGTGCAACGCGGGCAGCGGGCGCAAGGTTCAGGTCGAGTTCGTCTCCGCCAATCCAACCGGACCTCTGCATGTGGGCCACGGTCGAGGTGCAGCTGTAGGCGACAGTATTTGCCGCCTGCTAGCAGCAACCGGATGGGATGTATCCAGCGAGTTCTATTACAACGATGCCGGAATACAAATCCACAACTTGGCCATCTCCGTGCAGGCAAGATGTAAAGGAATGACGCCAGATGATCCCGAATGGCCGCAAGATGGTTACCGTGGTGAATACATAGCTGAGGTGGCGCAAGGCTTCCTTCTTGGTGCTAGCATTGAAGTACAAGGCGAACACATTAAAGGCTCAGCCGACTCAGACAATCTAAGTGACATCCAGACGTTTGCCGTCGCCTACCTTAGACGTGAGCAGGATTTGGATCTGCTGGCATTCGCGGTACATTTCGATGCGTATTTCCTCGAGTCCTCACTTTACGACAGCGGCGCGGTCGAGCAGACAGTGGCACGACTCATTGAATCTGGCTATTGCTATGAGCAGGATGACGCGCTGTGGCTGCGCAGCACAGATTTCGGTGATGACAAAGACCGAGTTATGCGCAAGCGAGATGGAGGTTACACCTATTTTCTCCCGGATGTAGCCTACCACCTAAACAAGTGGCAGCGCGGCTTTAAACGAGTCATCAACGAGCAAGGTGCAGACCATCACAGCACGGTGACGCGGGTTCGCGCCGGCCTGCAAGCTCTGGACCAGGGGATTCCGCAGGGCTGGCCGGATTATGTTCTGCACCAAATGGTCACCGTTATGCGCGAGGGTGAGGAGGTTAAACTTTCCAAACGCGCAGGCAGCTATGTCACGCTGCGCGAACTTGTAGAAGAGGTGGGAAGAGATGCGACGCGGTATTTCCTCGTGGCGCGCGCACCCAACTCACAATTGACTTTTGATATTGACTTAGCCCTGTCTCAGAGCAATGACAACCCGGTATATTATATTCAATATGCACATGCTCGAACGTGCAGCGTAATGCGTAAGCTCGTTGAACGGGGGTGGGAATGGCAGGTGCAGGAGGCCTTGCAACACTTGGATCAACTTCAAGAGGAGCCTGAAAAAAACCTTCTGCGCCGACTCGACCGCTATCCCGAGGTTCTGGCCACCGCTGCACTAAATAATGAACCCCACACCGTGGCCACGTACCTGCGAGAATTGGCTGGAGAATTTCACGCTTGGTACAACGGTTATAAAATGCTGGTTGAAGACAGTGAACTGCGCAATGCGCGGGTCGCTCTCAGTCAGGCTACGGGTCAGGTTATCGCCAATGGGCTGGGCTTGCTAGGCGTTTCTGCCCCCGAGGTTATGTAAATAATGGCCAAGGATTATGCAAAAAAAAAGCAGAGTAAGAGCACTCGAAAGTCTCCCGCTCGAAAAACTCAGGCGCAACGGCACTCCGGCGAAAGCCAGTCTCGCAGCAAAGGATTGCGTCTTTATGTTGCGGGTTTGTTGACAGGCGTGTTTCTGAGTTTTATTGGCTACCTGATGACGCTGCCTGACCCAGCAGCGTCCGCGGCAAAAACCGAAGAACCGGAACAGCTAGAAGTGGTAATTCAGAGGCCGCGATTCGATTTTTATACCAACCTAACGCAAGAGGGCATCGATGAAGTGCAGGCGGTGCAACAGTTGGACAGAGTGGAACCCGCAGCGGATGTGCGCAAACCCGCAGCGGCAACTGAACTCCCGGAGCCCTATCTGTTACAGGCGGGTTCTTTTAGGCAGCACGATGACGCAGAGAGGCGCAGAGCCCAATTGCTACTACTGGGACTAGAGCCTGTCATTGAGGAGATAAGCAGCAGTAACGGCATTTGGTTTCGAGTATACCTAGGGCCCTTCGAGTCCCGTGAACTTATGGTTAGAGCGCGGAGCCTTACCACAGGTCAGAATATAGAAACGCTGTTACTGAAGCGCGGCGGCACCTGACGTCAACGTGACCCTTGAATTTTCCACGGATTGCCCCATATCTAATGTGCGGGGCCCACTAATATCCCATGAATCAGCCCACAGGAGATAAGGCGTGGAACAGTTCCGAGGTACAACGATACTATCTGTCCGCCGTGGCAATAGCGTAGTGATTGGCGGTGACGGCCAAGTGTCAATGGGCAACACTGTCATGAAAGGCAATGCGCGCAAGGTACGGCGTCTTTATCAAGATAAGGTGATAGCGGGATTTGCCGGCGGTACTGCCGACGCATTTACTCTGTTCGAACTTTTTGAAGCACAACTAGAGAAACATCAAGGGCATCTTGTGCGCGCCGCCGTTGAACTAGCCAAAGCTTGGCGCACCGAACGCTCCCTCAGACGGCTTGAGGCTCTGCTGGCAGTTGCCGACAAAGATACCTCTCTTATTATTACTGGAAACGGTGATGTCATTGAGCCGGAAGACAATCTAATCGCTATCGGCTCGGGCGGACCCTTCGCGCAGTCTGCGGCGCGCGCCTTGTTAGACAACACAGAACTGGATGCTCACAACATTGTTGAAAAAGGCTTAGGCATCGCCGCTGACATCTGCATCTACACCAATCACACTCGAACCATAGAACAACTGGATTTTTAGGCCCCATCATGTCCAATATGACACCGCGCGAAATTGTTCACGAACTCGACAAGCACATTGTCGGCCAAGATGCAGCGAAACGGGCAGTGGCCATTGCTCTGCGTAATCGTTGGCGGCGGATGCAATTGTCCGAAGAGCTGCGGACAGAGATCAGCCCAAAAAATATTCTTATGATAGGCCCGACTGGCGTCGGCAAGACAGAGATCGCGCGGCGACTGGCAAAACTAGCAAACGCGCCGTTCGTAAAAGTTGAAGCGACTAAATTTACAGAGGTGGGCTATGTGGGTCGTGATGTTGAATCCATTGTGCGCGATCTAGTGGATGTAGCGATTAAGATGTACCGGGAGCAGGAAATGACACGCGTGCGCTTTCGAGCTGAAGAGGCTGCCGAGGAGCGTATTCTCGACATCCTATTGCCGTCGGCCCGCGATGCCGCTGTCGATTCAGCTTCAAACACACGGCAGCTCCTGCGCAAAAAGCTGCGCGAAGGAGACCTCGCCGACAAAGAGGTCGAGATCGAGCTAAGCACCAGCCTGCCAAGCATGGAAATCATGGCCCCACCGGGCATGGAAGAGATGACGGGCCAACTACAAAGTATGTTTTCTAATATGTCACAGCAACAAAGCAAAACGCGCAAAATGTCAGTTAAGGCGGCGCTAGAAGCTCTGTGCGATGAAGAGGCGGCGAAACTGGTGAATGAGGATGAGCTCAAGCAAAAAGCGCTGGCAGAAGCAGAACAAAACGGCATCGTTTTTATTGATGAGCTGGATAAAGTGGCCAAGCGTTCCGAAGGCGCCGGGGCCGATGTGTCGCGTGAAGGCGTGCAGCGCGACCTTTTACCTCTGATTGAAGGGTCCACTGTCAGCACCAAGCATGGCATGGTCAAGACCGACCACATACTGTTCATCGCTTCCGGCGCATTTCACATGGCGAGGCCCTCAGACCTGATACCGGAGCTTCAAGGTCGACTGCCCATCCGAGTTGAGCTGTCAGCACTCACCCCCGAGGACTTTGAGCGCATCCTGACGGAACCAAATGCTTCGCTAACCGAACAGTATCAGGCGTTATTGGCAACCGAAAGCTTGGACGTCACGTTCACTCAGGACGGCGTCCGTCGCATCGCAGAAACCGCTTGGCAAGTAAACGAAAGAACGGAAAATATTGGTGCCAGACGCCTACACACCGTTATGGAGCGGCTGTTGGAAGAGACCTCTTTCGGTGCAGCTGATGCGGGCTTGCAAGGCACATCCCTAAACGTCGACGCTACCTATGTTGATAAGCAGCTACAGGAACTCAGCAGTGATGATGATTTAGCCCGATTCATCCTGTGATCGCATCTGTGTCTAAACCATGCATTACCACCCAGACTGCTGTATCAGTTTGTACACTTTAGCCCTTATAAACAGACCATTTGACCGGCCATTTTTCGCATTATTGATGACGTAGGAGACGATGTGGCGACACCGCATGGACACTTTTAATCTTTACTCAATTCACGCCGCCTCTCATTCAGAGCCTTCACCACCTCAGCCTGAAAATTACCGAGATCATACCCAGTTTTCAACGAGCCCACATTAGCCGCCTTCAGACTGGCTATCAAAACACCGGTTCGCAGTGACGCGCAGGTCCAGCGAACATGATAATAAGTATTAAGGAAGCACTGTACCGGAAAATGATTGTCACGAAAATCACCCAGCATCTGCAGCCCTGCATCGTCTACAACTGCTCTTATCGCGCTAACATACCTTTCAAGCTGCTGACTAATCAATGGCTCGCTGTAGCAACGGCTCTGTGGGCCGTCTACTACTGCGGGCCATGTCAGGTACACCAAAACACCGCGTTCTGCGAGTGTTCTCAGTAGCTCTACATTCTCGCGAAAAGTCTCCGACACCTGCAAAAGAACCCGCCCATCTCTCTCAAACAGGTAGTCGTCGCAGGACTTAGCAAATGCGGCTATGAAATTCATGTCCTCGGGGCCATCACGCTCTGTGCCACCAAAAGACTGATTGTTCCCAAGGAATAATCTTTGCTCAAATTTGTCTAGCCTTCTCTTCGGCCAAATGTTTTGGGGGTCATTCTGACGCAATATGAAAATCGATTCGAACACGTTGCGGAAAGGGTATTCCGTCAAAATAAATCTCAGCTTTTCCGCCCACGAAAGATCGTTAATATAATGCGCAAGTTGCAGGTTCTTGTTAGCCACACCTTCGACAAAACGAGCGGATAAATATTCAGGCCTAGAGTAATAGTCCCACTCCAGCGGAAGTATAAGCACGTCCCCTTTATTAAGCGTTGCCGACAAACGGAAGATTTTTTTCCTCAGCGGATAGCTGCCCACATCAGATGCAATAACGACCGGCGCATCAAAATAGTCTGACAAAGCGATGGCGTTCAGGCCGTGGGAACCATTCGAGCCTGAATCTATTACCACTTTGCCGTCGATATCTGCAGAAGCCTGAAGCAAGAAATGTTTATAATCGAAGGGCACTGCCCTTTCAATCAAAACAAATCTATCTACCAGATAGACGTAGCCAAGCACTAATAGCGTCAACATAAGCACCGCGGAAAAGAGAAATGATGTCGCTCGCATCGTGCTAAAAATTAAAGTAGAGAAAGACAGATGAACTGGATGCAATTCCAAGCAGCAACGTCAAAAATATCGCCACCGCCACTGTCATAGCATCTAGCATATTAAAATGCACCTTATCCGCTGCTATCTCCATAGAATTCTTGCCTACAAAAGCAACGAATCCAAAGACAGCAATAAATAGAGCCGCGCCAACCGGTCCCATCAACCTATCAACCTCAACAGAGCCTTGTAGATGCAAAAGTCCGACAAAGTATCCAATATTATCTTGCAGGCTTTGATCTAGCCCAAAACCATTGAGACCCATCATCCCCGCAAGAAGCCTTCCCGCTGCCTCTGTATCCTCTGCACGAAACATCACCCACGCAAAATTGACAAAAAGAAAAGTGATCAGCCATGCGGCAGCGTTATTCATAACGCGGCCACTAGCGGACCAGAGACGATGAAGTATTAAAGCAGAACCATGCAAACTTCCCCAAAGAACGAAAGTCCAGCCCGCTCCATGCCAAAGGCCGCCCAAAAGGAATGTCGCAAATAGATTAAAATAGGTTCGCAGAGAACCATGGCGATTCCCCCCCAAAGGAATATACAGATAATCCTTAAGCCAACGAGATAGTGTCATATGCCAGCGACGCCAAAAATCCTGTATGTCGAGAGCTTTGTAGGGCGAATTGAAGTTTAACGGTAGCCGGATATTGAACAGCAAGGCGGCACCGAGAGCCATATCTGTATAGCCTGAAAAGTCGTAGTAAAGCTGAAATGTATAGCAGAGGCTTGTTTGCCACGCCTCGATAAACGAAGGCTGCTGCCCCGCTGAGAACCCAGAATCCGCCCACATTGCAAATGTATCTGCTATCACCACTTTTTTGAAAAGCCCAATACCGAATATGAGGATACCTCTGGCAATATTCTCCATATGCGGAGAGACATTATTCCTATCAAAAAACTGTGGCATCATCTCCTTGTGGTGAACAATCGGTCCGGCAATTAGCTGTGGGAAAAAGCAAACAAACAGGCAGTAGCTAAGGAAGTCGTACTCATGTACATCAGACTTGTAACAGTCAACAAGATAGGCGATTTGCTGGAAAGTAAAGAAGCTGATGGCCAGCGGCAACAACACGTGCAGCAACTCAAACTGCACACTCAGAAAAACATTCACCGTTTCGATAAAAAAATCGGTGTACTTAAAATATCCAAGCAACCCTATATTGAAAATAACGCCTGCAGATAAAATCGATTTAGCAGAAATCCGCGCAGTCGATTGCTGCTTTTTGGCGCGATGTATAAGCTCAGCAACCGTGTAGTTCACCAAAATAGAGACGATTATCAACGGAAGATAAGCCACATTCCAATAGGCATAAAAATATAAAGAAGCGGCTACGAGCCAGAACTTAGAGGCTTTAGCTCCGATAAAATGCTGCAGCAAAAAATAGACTAAGACAACTAAGGGCAGGAATGCAAAAAAGTATTCCGGTGAATTAAACAGCAAGCGCGCAAACCCCAGGGAAATTTTATATCGTCAGTTGCGCAACAAGCGCACGCCAGAATATCGATTTCTCGAATACGCTGCAAGCAATGGCCAGCCAAAGCTTGGCTAGACCGGGGTAGCGACCTCTGGCGCCGCAAAGCAGTCAACGTCTCAGCTGCGGCTGAATTAAGCAGGCTCACGCTTATCTGCTATACATTTTTTTGGCCCCCACGTTTTTACGGATAGAGCACGGGTTAATATATTATGAGATTGAGAGCGATTCCTGTATGTCATGCCAATTGGGGAGCCCTTAAAAGGCAAAAAGCCAACTTGCATGGCCACACTGGATCGCGCTGTCAGCAACCACGATAAAATCTATTGGTGATGAAAAACTTGGTTTTGAGATACTGCTGTCATAAGCTACCAGATTAATTGGCATGAGATATAGCCGTACCCATAACGCGCAGTAATTAACTGCCTAAGGAAAAACTATGAAAAACAGTACATTATCAGTAACGCTTTTCGCCTTCATATCTACAATAATATGTGGCCAGTCAGCAAGCGCTAAATCGGTTACAACAGTCGAAGAGTTTTTTTCCCCTGATGGTCGAATAGTCACAGAATCAACGTATCCGACAGATGAGACATCGCGTCAAATCCTCGGTAGTCAAGAAGATGCCGGCGTGAACAATATACTTCATAAGCGAGACCTCGCACCGACCGACAATCAGCCGGTTGTGCGCATGAACAGAGACACATATTACTCCTTTGCCGTTGTTGATGTTTCTAAAGGGGCAACCATCACCATGCCTGAAATTGACGACGGAAAATATATGTCTGTACAGCCAGTAACACAAGATCACCGCATACAGGCAATGAGATATGGTCCAGGTGAATTTGAATTGACCACTCACACGGGGACACACCTCTATTTAGTAATTCGGCTCGATGCAACATTGACAGGCGAAGAAGCAAAAGATATTCAGAATAAAATGTTTATCACGGCAGAATCGGACACCGAATTCTCTACTGAACCCGTCAACGAGCAATCGTTTAACGCAGTAGAAAACGCATTAAAGGGAAAAGTTTCTGCAATTGTTGCCCGGGATGGTGCTAACGCGATAAAAGGCATGTTTACTGATCCTCGTGACGACTCGCAAACGCTGTTCAGCGAAGAGAAGTATAGGGTTGGCGCTGCGTTAGGCTGGGGCGGCGCACAGGTGGTCGATAATGTGTATGAGACATCGGAAAACTACAGCAGTGATAATTGTTATCAGGCCATATTCGAGGACCCGGAGAACGAGGCATTCTGGTCGATCACTGTGTACGATAAACAAGGTTTTATGTTTAATGACCTAGCTAACTTCAGCTCCAATACCGCAACCGCCAATCAAGATGGCACCTACACGGTAAGCTTTGGATGTGGAGATGACGCCCCAAACAACCTTGAAACTGCGAACAAAAGCGGTGTATTCAACGTAGGCGTCCGCCACTACCAACCAACAGAAAAGGTTAGCGACGAGAATTATCGAATTTTGCCGACATTACAAGAAATGCCAAGCAAGGCCGATCGCAAAAAATAACGGCCTTTTGTCAATTCATCCTGTCGTAGTCGCCATAAGCTATCGCAGAAAATGTAAAAAAGCAGGTCTTTTAGTCCTGTAGGAGACAGATTACGTGCCGGCCTTCAACGCTGCCGTGAGTGGTTGGCTTTGCGATGGTGGAGCTTATTGTTGCCGGCTGAGGGCTTTGCTAGGCTAGCTCAAATTATTTCGAAGCAAGGGAATCTAACCGAAGAAACCAAAGTAAGAGTAGGCGGGGCCGACATTAAAGAATCCAGCAGCAATGATGTTAATGATAGCAACTACGCGGTCGGCCGGATTAAGTTCTGGGGCGAGACGATCGGCCTACACCCTTTTAAATTGCGTATGCAACAGGCCAAAATTGCTATACACGGCGAAAAATATGTACCTGCGACCCGACACGATCTTTCAAGCTTAAAACAACTGCGACCTGGTTTAGCTTTTCCGTTATGGCGAGGAAAACAGAAAGTTAAAAATAAGGTCATTATCTCTAACCTTTTCAATCATGTGCAAACGCCCATCGAGCAGGGCTGGTCTTTAAGAATCACTCAAACCAGAGATTTTCGTGGTGGCCATTTGACTTACGACAGTCACAACGGAACTGACTACGCGGTACCTATTGGAACAACGTTGTTGGCTGCAGCACCCGGAAAAGTTATCAAGGTCATTTCAGAATTCAACCGCGGCGGCCTTAAAATCTATATCGACCATGGGCAAGGGCTTATCACCTGTTGCGCACATTTGGCCAGATCTGCGGTAAAGGAAGGTGATATCGTAATGCGCGCTCAGCCGATTGCCATCACAGGCTACAGCGGTTTAGACGGATTAATAACGTTTCCTTTTGGCATCCCGCATACGCATTACAACGTTTGGTTAAATGGAGTGCCGGTAGATCCCTTTCCTTATGATGATGAGAACGGCAAACATATTTCTTTATATCGCGCGGGTGAACTGCCACTCCCTCACAAACCTGAACACGGCAGAAATATAGATGATGAATTTGTCCAATCAAGCTTTAACGCAGCAGCAGTCGAAGAGGTGCTAGATGCCTGCTTAACCAAGACCACGCGCGACAAACTAAATACGTATACTGATCTATACCAGCGGGCCAATCATACCATTTGCGAAAAAAACTATTACCCGACGCGCTTTCCCGTCAGCCGCAACATGTACGATAGGGAATATCCACGAAGGCCCGTATTGGATTTGCCGTTTTATCCGCATGTCTTTGACGGCATTGTATTTTCAGACGACATTTAATGGCCGATGACGGATGGACTGCAGCCAAATGCAGCAGTTGCAAGCTCGATTAGCCTTTTAGTCTTACCTGCAAACGCGTTACGATGGTCTTGGCTTTGCGTCTCAGGCATTTCGTAGACCACCGAATCGCTGAAATCTGTTGGGTGAGATTTTGTTAAACGTACATGTTGCCTGTTAGCAGAAATGTAATATATTGATATGAGTTAAAGGATATTGCGTGTCCGAGCAAAATAAGCCCATCGGGGTTAAACTGCATAGCCGCTCCCGGCAGTTGGAGCTGGAATATGCGGGAGGCGAGCGTTACTCCTTGAGCTGCGAATTTTTGCGCGTCTACTCTCCGTCCGCCGAAGTCCTTGGACACGGCGCGGGCCAAGAAGTTTTACAAACAGGCAAGATCAAGGTCGCTATCACGGCAATAAAACCGGTTGGCAACTATGCACTGCAACTAGTTTTCGACGACGACCATGACTCTGGCCTGTATTCCTGGCGCTATCTTTATGACTTGTGCCGAGATCAGGACGCCAAATGGAAGCACTACCTTGAGCGCCTAGAAGCGGCTGGCGAGGGGCGCGACCCTGATGTGCAAGTTCTGAGTCTCGGCGAGTAGACATTTCTTTCTTGGCCGCGGCAAACCTGTTGACCTGACCAGACGCCCGCATCGGGTTATAATACGGCATCATTGAACACCGAAGGCAGAAGCACGATGAGCGAAAAAGAAACTACACACTTCGGCTACCAAGAAGTCGAGAAGGACGCCAAGGCCGGCATGGTTGCTGATGTATTCCATTCGGTGGCAGCCCGCTATGATCTGATGAACGACCTGATGTCAGGCGGCATCCATCGTATCTGGAAGCGCTTTACAATCGAGCTCAGCGGGGTTCGCAAGAAACATTCAGTCTTGGACATCGCCGGCGGCACCGGTGATCTAGCCGCCCGTTTCGCAGAAATTGTTGGCCCCGAAGGACGTGTGGTACTAGCCGACATCAACGATTCTATGTTGCAAGTAGGTAGAGACAAGCTGCTGGATAAGGGCCGGCAGGGCAATATTGAATTCGTGCAGGCCGATGCCCAGTTTCTTCCATTCCCGGATGACAGCTTCGACTGCGTAACCATCGCTTTCGGCCTACGCAATGTCACTGATATTAACCTAGCCCTGCACTCCATGCTGCGTGTTCTTAAACCCGGAGGCCGTTTGCTGGTGTTGGAATTTTCCAAACCGCAAAACGCTTTGCTTAGCAAAGCCTACGACACCTATTCTTTTCGCGTGCTGCCTGTGATGGGCCGATTAGTGACCAATGACAGCGAAAGCTACCAGTATCTAGCAGAATCCATACGCAAACACCCAGACCAAGGGACGCTGCAGGGTATGATGGAAGATGCTGGCTTCTGCCAGTGCGAATATCACAACATGACGGGCGGTGTTGTAGCGTTGCACCGAGGCATAAAAGCCTAAAAATGACAACGACCATAGATCCCACTCTGCACACTGCCATGCTAGCCGCGCTGGAGGCAGGTCTCAACCGCGGCCTAAATCTGTCTCCGCAGAGCAAGCCTGGATTAGCGCGACTTGAGGACAGCGTATTCGCACTGCATTGCACTGCTCCAAATCTGAATATTTATCTTCATCCTAGTGCTCAGGGTATTCGTCTAACCGGCATTCATCACGGGCCAGTTACCACCAGCATAAGGGGTGAAGCGGCTGATTTTACTGAGCTAGCGATGTCTCGAGATCCAACGGCCACCCTGATCAATGGTGGTCTCGAACTCGAAGGTGACAGTGCTCCGCTCATTGCACTGCAACAGGTTTTGGCAACGTTGGACATAGACTGGGAAGCGCCCTTGGTATCCGCCCTAGGTGACATCGCCGGACATCAACTTGCACAGACATTGCGCCGTGGCTTTAGCTGGAGCAAACAGGCTTCTGCCGGCCTCACCCGACAACTGGAAGAATTCATCCATGAAGAAGCTCGGGTCAGTCCGCCACGCCTTGAGGTAGAAGATTTCTACCGAGACTTACAGGACCTCGGATTGCGAGTGGACCGACTGCAATCCCGCGCAGAACGACTGCGAGCGCGCCTGCAGAAGACGCGGAGCTGAGCCATGTCCCGCGGCACACGGTTGGCTAAAATACTGCACATTGTCGGTCGCTATCGACTAGACGAATTTGTCGATACTGAGCATCTCGCCACGCTGCCGCGCTTTGCTGCAGGTATGGCTCCGTGGCGCTTATATCGCACGCCAGATCTACCGCGGGGGGTCCGTCTGCGTTGTGCCATTGAGGAATTGGGCCCAGTATTTATAAAGTTCGGACAAATGCTATCCACCAGACGCGACCTGCTACCAGAAGATATCGCTGACGAATTGGCCAAGCTACAAGACAGTGTTCCACCTTTTCCGCAGGAACAGTCGGTTGCGATTATTGAAAAGGCACTGGGCAATCCCGTGTCTGAACTGTTTGCCAGTTTCGAGACCTCTCCTATGGCGTCTGCTTCTGTAGCTCAGGTGCACTGCGCAACACTGCACAGCGGCGAACAGGTAGTGGTCAAGGTAGTACGCCCGGATATTGAGCCAATCATTCGGCAAGACCTCGCTCTGCTTTTTACCCTTGCAAGACTGACGGCAAAGTATCACCCCGAAGGTCACCGCCTGCGACCCGTGGAAGTTGTAGCAGACTATGAGATCGTCATTCTCGATGAACTCGATATGGGTCGCGAAGCCGCCAACGCCAGTCAGTTACGCCGCAATTTCGAGAACAACAAGCTGCTCTACGTACCTCAAATTTATTGGGACTACACCTGCCGCAACGTACTCACAATGGAACGTATTTCCGGCATTCCCGTCACCGACCTCAAGACCTTGCGCGCTAGAGGAACAGACCTAAAACTACTGGCCGAACGCGGCGTAGAGATATTCTTTACACAGGTATTCCGCCACAGTTTTTTTCACGCTGACATGCATCCAGGCAATATCTTTGTTGATGCAACAGATCCAGCAGACCCCACTTATATTGGTGTGGACTGCGCTATCATTGGCAGCCTCTCAGATGCAGACCAGTATTATCTGGGACGTAATCTCCTGGGCATTTTCCGTCGCGACTATCGTGAAGTCGCACAGCTGCACGTTGAATGCGGCTGGGTACCCCCTCAAACCCGCGTGCAAGACTTTGAATCAGCAATGCGCGCTGTGTGTGAACCGATATTTGAACGGCCTATCAGCCAAATTTCCTTTGCCCAGCTATTAGTGTATCTGTTCCAGACCGCTAGCCGATTTGATATGGAAGTTCAACCT
Organism: Haliea sp.; assembly: GCA_002862465.1. GTDB lineage: Bacteria > Pseudomonadota > Gammaproteobacteria > Pseudomonadales > Halieaceae > Marimicrobium. The sequence goes on along the minus strand of PKDD01000111.1, from coordinate 9,456 downwards.
TCGCTGGTGCTGCTGCAAAAAACCCTGCTTAACATTGAGGGCCTAGGTCGTCAGCTCTATCCCGAGCTCAACCTTTGGGACACAGCACAGCCTTTTCTGGAAGAGTGGGTACAGCAACGCTACTCACCGCAATCTGTCCTGAAACGACTGCAGCGCCATGCCCCGTCATGGCTTGAGCAGTTGCCTCAGATCCCGGAGGCCTTGCTCGACAATCTGCAACATTCCCGCAGCATTGAGCGGCGCATGCCAACACAGCCGCAGGTTCTTAACGAAAACAAACAGCACAGCAAAGGCGGTTCACGCCGGCGACGTCATCTTCTGGCAGGCGTTGTCTGTGCTGCCGCCATTGCAAGCAGCATTCCCAGCGCTGGACACTATTTGGCGGATGTGCCCTTTATCAGTTGGCTGCTGGGCGGTATCGGTCTAAGCCTATTCTGGCCAAGAGACGACTGAACACATGTGCCTCGCTCTCTCATGTGCAATAATACGGTGTTTGACGGGATAACGTTATGATTGAACCCAGCACCCTCGAAAATGAAATCAAGTGGAATGAGCAAGGACTGATTCCCGCTATTGCTCAGGACTGGCAGACTGGCGAAGTCCTGATGCTAGCCTGGATGAGCCCTGATGCGCTGCAATTGACGATAAGCGAAGGCCGCGCTATCTACTGGTCACGTTCACGCCAAGCGCTTTGGCGCAAGGGGGAGAAATCTGGCCACGTGCAACTTTTAAAAGAGTTGCGTATTGATTGTGATGTGGACAGTATTCTCATGAAGGTAGAACAGATCGGAGACATTGCCTGTCATACGGGTAGGCGCAGCTGTTTTTATTGGCAGCTGAAGGAGGGTATCTGGCATATCACCGATGAAATCATTAAACAACCAGACGATATCTACGGACAAGATCATGAGTGATGTGCTGGAACAACTGACCACCACCCTCGCGGCGCGCAGACAAGCTGATCCAGAACATTCCTATGTCGCAAGCCTCCATCATCGAGGCCTAAACAAAATTTTGGAAAAAGTGGGCGAAGAAGCCACCGAAGTCATTCTTGCCGCTAAGGACGCCGAGCAAGGCAGTGACCGCGACGCCGTCATTGGCGAAGTTGCCGATTTGTGGTTTCACACTATGGTAATGCTGTCACATCTTGAACTTGACGCTCAGCAGGTCCTTGTGCGCCTTAGTGAACGCTTTGGTGTCTCCGGTCTTGAGGAAAAGGCGGAACGAGATGCGCAAGGCAGCTGACAACCTGTCGGCAATGAATACATATTAGGAGAGGAGAATGGGAATGGGTGGCATCAGTATTTGGCAATTATTAATCATTTTGGCGATCGTAATCATGTTGTTTGGAACCAAGCGACTGCGCACACTAGGCAGCGACGTGGGCAGCGCGGTAAAAGGCTTTCGTAAGACCATGTCGGATGACGGTGAAGCAGCCGAACCTAGCGATACTGCAGAGCCCGATGAAACGGCGGACCCTGCGACTAAAGATAAATAGCCCCTGAATGTTCGATATAGGATTCGCCGAACTCCTCATCATAGGAGTAGTCGCCCTTTTTGTTATTGGGCCAGAACGACTGCCTGAGGCTATTCGAACCGCAAGCATATGGCTGAGTCGAATCAGGCGCGGGTTCAACGAAATCAAGCAGGAGGTGCAGCAGGAACTGCATAATGACTCCGTAATGCAGGAACTTCGCAAAGCCGGTGAAGGTTTAAAAAAAGACACTGAGTCCATCGGGTCTGATTTAAAAAACGCGGCTGAGTCCCTAGCCCCACCGGGAAACAACCCTGCTAGCGCGGCCAAGCCGGGCAGTGATACAGCACAAAAGAAACCCGAATGAGCGACCAGGAATCTACCGACCAGCCACTGCCACTGGTTACCCACCTTACGGAACTGCGCGACAAACTACTGCGCGCGCTGTTAGCTGTGCTTGTCGTCTTTATTTGCCTGTTCCCGTTTGCCAACCAGATTTACGCATTCGTCTCGGAACCGTTGAGGGCCCTTTTGCCTCCAGGTGCAACAATGATTGCCACCGAGGTCGCCTCACCCTTCTTTACACCGTTCAAGCTTTCCCTAGTGACAGCTGTTTTTCTGGCAATGCCCTATGTGCTTTATCAGGCTTGGAGTTTTATCGCGCCTGGCATGTACAAGCACGAAAAACGCTTAGCCATTCCACTGCTCGCGTCCAGTGTCCTATTATTTTATGCCGGCTCAGCATTTGCCTATTACGTGGTCTTTCCGCTGATATTCGCTTTTTTTACAAGCGTGGCGCCCCAAGACATTACCATCATGACCGATATCAACAGCTACCTTAACTTCGTTTTGAAATTGTTTTTTGCTTTTGGCTTGGCATTTGAAATTCCAATCGTAGCGATACTGATGATCTGGGCCGGCATCACCACCGCAGAAGCGCTAGCCAAAAAGCGTCCTTATATCATTGTGGGCTGCTTTATTTTCGGTATGCTACTAACGCCGCCCGACATCATTTCGCAGTCATTGCTGGCGATACCCATGTGGTTACTATTTGAAATTGGGGTTTATATCGGCGGATTGACACCACGCTCTAAAAACATGCACGGCTCCTAACGTTTGGCCATAAGTCCGCCATCTGCAACCAGAGTAATTCCCGTGGTAAATGCTTCCGAAGCTAGGTAAAACACCGGATTGAGAATCTCATCTGTTTCTGCAATGCGAGGAATAAGCGCAGCTGCCACCATACCCTCGCCGTAATGGGGAAGTGCTGCAATGGCGCCATCAGTCAGGTCTGAGTGATAACTTCCAGGAGCCAAGGCGTTGACACGAATATTCCACGGCGCCCACTCCTGCGCCATCACCTCGGTCAATGCCTTCATGGCTGCCTTGGTTGCTGCATAGACTCCTGAGTAAGCGGGCGTGCACAGTGCAGCGACTGACAATATGTTAATGACGCAGCCGCCACCGCTCTCGCCCATGCGCGGTGCAAGTCTTGAGGCCAGATACCAAGCGCCTTTTAAATTGACATCTACCATTTTATCAAACGCGGTGGTCGTAATTTCCGACAACGGGCCCAGCGCAACGTTGATACCGGCATTATTAATCAGCACATCAACACGGCTAAACCGTTCATACGTCGCGGCGATGAGGGCATCGAGGTCAGCAATTTCACCCATATGGGCGGCATGCGCCATCCCGAGTCCTCCCGCATCCTCGATCAGCGCAACCACCTCTTCACAAGCGGCGATCTTCCGGCTAGCAACAACAACCTTAGCTCCCTCGCGTGCAAATCCTAGAGACATGGCGCGACCTAAGCCACGGCTGCCGCCGGTTACAATCACCACTTTATCTTTAAATTTATCGCCCATTCTGTCATCTCCGTCGTGCTGGTCTTGCGGATATCATTAACACCGCCGAACAATTACACTAACACGATGCAGCAAAGCCGCCACGGAACCAGTTTATGATGTCTACTTCGAGCAACCCTCTTGATCCGGATTATGGTGCGCTGCTGCCTGCCTATTTTTTATCCTTCGTGAGTTCGCAAACCTGATGCCATCACGCGCCAAAAAGGGTTTGCCCGCGCTGCTGCCTGTTTTAGCCTTACTTTCGCACTATAAGCTGCGTCTAGTCGGTGCCAGTATCGCGCTATTGTTCACGGCCGGAGCAACCCTTTCACTAGGATACGGCTTACAAATTTTGATCGACCAAGGCTTTGGAGGCGAGTCCAATGCTGGCCTTAAAAGTGCCATTCTGTTGTTGATTATGATCGCTGCGGCTATGTCGGTCGGCACGTTTGTCCGCTTTTATCTGGTTTCCTGGCTAGGAGAGCGCATAAGTGCCGATATCCGTAAACAGGTTTTCGAAAACATTGTCCGTCTACATCCTGGCTTCTTTGAGACCAATCGTAGTGGCGAAATTATGTCTCGACTAACCACTGACACAACATTATTACAAACAATCATAGGCTCCTCTTTCAGTATGGCGCTGCGCAGCAGCCTTACGACAACAGGCGCACTAATCATGATGTTTATTACCAACCTCAAGTTAAGTTTGATTATCGCAGTTGGCGTACCCCTGGTGTTACTACCAATACTGGTCTTCGGCCGGCGGGTGAGGAAGCTGTCTAACCAAAGTCAGGACAGCATCGCAAGCGTGGGCAGTTACGTCGGCGAAGTAATCCAACATATTCGTGTGGTGCAGAGTTATACGCGCGAAACATTTGAGTCAGCCGCTTTCGACCGAGAAGTGGAGCGCGCTTTTGAAATCGCTCGACGCCGCATCTGGCAGCGCTCACTGCTTATTTGCGGTGCCATACTCCTACTATTTGTCGGTATGTCCGGCATGTTGTGGGAAGGCGGCCAGGACGTCATTAACGGCAGCATGACCGGAGGCGAACTCGGCGCCTTTGTCTTTTATGCTATTATGGTAGGTAGCGGGATCGCAACCATCTCCGAAGTCTGGGGTGACCTGCAGCGTGCCGCCGGCGCCTCAGAGCGCCTCGTAGAATTAATCAATACCCGCAGTCTAATTGATGATCCCGTTACCGCGGCGTCCGCACGAATCAGCGAACAGCCCGAACTGGATATGAAACGCGTCTCTTTTTACTACCCCAGCCGGCCCAAGCAACCTGCCTTAGAGGATTTCACGCTGCGCATTGAAGCCGGCAAAAGCCTCGCCCTAGTAGGCCCCTCGGGAGCAGGAAAATCCACGGTGTTCGAATTGTTGCAGCGCTTTTACGACCCACAGCAGGGCAGGGTCCTACTTGATGGACAGGACATCCGCACTATGGGCCTCAAAGCATTACGTGAGCATATTGCACTGGTCCCACAGCAGCCGGCGCTGTTTACCGGCGATGTACGCTACAACATCCGGTACGGCAAGTTGGATGCCACCGATGAAGACGTTATCGCGGCCGCTCATGCGGCTCACGCTCACACCTTCATCATGGCCCTGCCCGACGGCTATAACAGCCACCTAGGTGAGCAGGGCGTCAGGCTGTCTGGCGGACAGCGCCAACGCATCGCGCTAGCTAGGGCTATTCTTAACGACCCGCATATTCTATTACTAGATGAAGCAACCAGCGCGCTGGATACGGAAAGTGAATATCAGGTGCAATTGGCGCTGCAAGAATTAATGAAAAATCGCACAACGGTCATTATCGCGCACCGGCTATCGACCATTCTGCATGCGGATAATATCGCCGTACTGGACGAGGGCCGGCTGATTGCGACAGGCACCCACGAGCAACTGTTGGTGGAATGCGGCCTCTACGCTCGCCTCGCCAGCCTGCAGTTTCGCGAGACTGATTTCAATAACACTGCTGACATTACGGAAGCTCGCGTCGTCTGATGGCACGAACGTTGCCGGCGTTTGTGTTACCTGCGACGACTACACTTCGTCGTCGTTAAGTACCTCAGGCCCATAACCAGCAATAAACTCCGGTGGCAGGCGTCGCGGCCGGCCAGTACTGAGCTCAACACAGACGAAACGCATTCTTGCTCGCAGCAGCGTGACACCATCTGCGACACGAACAATCTGAAAACGGCGGGCCATCGTCAACTTTTTATCCCATTCAACAATCCATGTAGCGGCTATGATCTCGTCACCTTTTTGTGACGCCCGCAGATAATCAAATTCACTGTGCGTAATGATCATAGCTCGGTCCAGGTCTCGGTAGCGCTCCAAGCTCAGACCGACTGCCTCTGAGTGAGCCCAAGCCACTCGCTGACACCAATCGACATAAACCCTATTATTTGTATGATTAAGGCCGTCTATGTCTGTAGCCTGCACATGCGTTTGCAAAAGGTGGGGGCGGGAATAGTCCCACTTCAGATCCAACTCCGTCACTCTGTCACCAATGGCATAGCGTCTTTGTCGCTCTGTAATGGTTTTATCGCGAACTGGGTGTACCCATACAGCATAGCGACAAGGGGGCACAGCACATTGAAAAAGGCAAAAGGTGCGTAAGCAAAAGTAGCCACACCTAATGTTGCCGACATGTAAGCACCACAGGTATTCCAAGGTATCAACACTGACGTAAGCGTGCCGGAGTCCTCCAGGGTTCGCGACAGATTTAACCTGGACAGACCTCGACGCTGATATTCGTCCTTAAACATTCGCCCTGGAAGGGCGATAGAAATGAATTGATCTGCGGCCAAAACATTCGTTCCAAAGCAGGTCAGCACGGTAACAGAAATCAACGACCCGATGCTTTTTACACCTCTCAGCGCTAGCCGCAACAGAAAATTCAGGATTCCCGTGCGCTCTAGCACGCCACCAAAACCGAGGGCACAGATAATCAACCACACCGTATTGAGCATGCTGCTCATACCCCCTTTATTGAGTAGGGTGTTAAGCAACACGTTGCCGCTATTAGACGCATAACCATCAAATAAGCTTATCCAGATACCTTTGACTAGCAGAAAAGCTGTACCCATACCCTCGGAGCTGCCAGCCAGTTTAATCACTGCATCCGGCTGAAAAATGAGCGCAAATACAGCACCCACAAGTGCGCTGATGACGATGGAGGGGTACGCTGGAAAACGTTTATAGACAAGAAACAGCATCAGCAATAGTGGCAGCAACAAGTATATTCCAATATTAAATTGCGCAGACAGTGCTTGCTGTAGTTCATCGATTTCATCAGGCGCGGCGGCTTCCGAGCTACCGATGACAGAAAATACAACCAGCGCAAGCCCAAAACTGGGTACCGTTGTCCAAAGCATGTGCCGGATATGATCGAACAAGTCCACGCTACTGACTGCCGCAGCCAAATTCGTTGTGTCCGACATAGGTGATAATTTATCTCCGAAGTATGCGCCTGAGATAATCGCGCCTGCGGTAATGGCCGGTGACAATTGAAAGCTGGCTGAGATGCCCATCAATCCGATCCCCAGTGTACCGGCCACCGTCCAAGAGCTGCCTATACTAATCGCGACAATGCCACAAATAGCAGCACTAGCGGTGTAAAAAATACTCGGGTTAAGCACCTCCACACCATAATAGATCATAGCTGGCACCGTACCGCAAAGTATCCAAGTACCTATCAGCATGCCCACCGATAATAAAATCAGAATCGGAGCCAAGCCCACCCCAATGCCCTCCACAATACCGTTTTGCGCTTCCTGCCACGAAACTCCTACATGCCGACCCACTAAAGCCGCGGCACAAGTGGCCAATACAAGTGCTACCTGGTTGGCGCCATAAGAGGAGTCGCCGCCAAACAGATAAACTGAAGTCGCCAGTAAGGCGACCAGTAAAATGATCGGAATCAACGCCAAACGGAGTGTCAGCGGCGGCGAGCACTGGGATAAAGCAGTCGAGATTGGCCATACTCCTTGAATAAACAAGCCCACACTAGCAAGATAATTTTCAGCTTAGCCCGTCAGTGTTAACAAAATTAAGGGTCGGACAAACTTCAGGCGCGGCTATGCTATCGACGAATCAGCGGTTCTTCGGACCCAAAAACACTAAAAAAACGCACTGGCCAACCACAACTAGGTTTCGAACAGCCTTACGGCAGTATATCGTATAATCGGATGTGTTATTCACGCAGCACAAATGCTGTGCTAAAGTCGCGCGTGCTGTAAAACAATGAGGGCTTCAATCGCCCGGCAACAGCATAAAGCTCCTCGGAGCTGACGTAGAGGAAATTTTTCAGTCTTCGTCGGCAGATTACATAAACACAGGTACGGGATTACACACCGCATGCGCATCGCTATTCCGAAAGAAAGTCATCCGGGAGAGAACCGGATACCGATTATGCCCGATCACGCCAAAAAGCTCTGCGCTTTGGGCGCCGACCTATTTATCGAGTCCGGCATGGGCTTGGGCGCAGGGTTTCCTGATTCCGACTACACAGAAGCGGGGGCTACTGTCACCCAAGACCGCCATGAATTATTCAGTAACGCAGACCTTCTGTTGCGCTTGCGCAAGCCGGAACTGGAAGAGATAGCAATGATGAAGCAAGGTGCTATTCATATCAGCTACCTGGATCCGTTCAACGAACATGGCCTGGTGAATGCCTTTAAGGACTGTGGTATCACCGCTATCAGCATGGAGATGATCCCGCGCAGCACCCGCAGCCAAAAAATGGATGCTCTGAGCTCTCAAGCTAACCTCGCGGGCTATGTCATGGTCATGCAGGCTGCGACCCACCTGCCGCGTATTTTCCCTATGATGATGACTCCGGCCGGCACACTAAAACCCGCCAATGTATTCGTTATCGGTGCTGGCGTAGCCGGCCTGCAGGCGATCGCTACAGCGAAACGTCTTGGCGCGAAGGTCACCGCCTTTGATACACGCCCGGTCGTAGCCGAGCAGGTACGCTCAGTAGGTGCGAAATTTCTCGAAATCGATTTGGGTGAAACCGGTGAGACCGCAGATGGCTATGCCAAGCAGCTAACACCAGAACAAATAGAGATTCAACTGCAGGCACAAAAAGCCGTGATTGCCAAATCCGACGTAGTCATTACCACCGCCCAAGTGTTTGGCCGTAAACCTCCCGTACTGGTGACTAAAGATATGATCGAGGGAATGGCACCTGGGTCCGTCATTGTCGATATGGCCGCTGAAACGGGCGGCAACGTAGAAGGTTCGGTCCCCAATGAGATCGTTCAAATTGCAGGCGTCACCGTCATCGGCAAAGGCAATCTCGCCGGAGAAGTGGCGCGCGACGCCAGCCAGATGTATTCCGCAAACCTATTCAGTCTAGTGGAAGATAATTGGAACAAAGAGGATAAGAAGTTCATGGTCGACTTCGAGCACGATATTTTGCCCGGCTGCATCATCACACACGGTGGTGAGGTGACGAATACAACGATCAAGAATATTCTGGAAGGGGGCGCATAACATGATAACTGTTGACGTTTTTATGATACCGGACGAGGTTTTCCTCACATTTATCCTCATGTTGTCCATCTTCCTGGGCTTTGAGTTAATTAATAAGGTACCCGCTACTCTGCACACACCCTTGATGTCCGGTGCCAATGCCATTTCAGGCGTAACCGTAGTGGGCGCGATAAGCTTGGCTGGCAGCGGGCAGCAAGATCTGGCCAACTGGCTAGGCGCAGCCGCCGTCGCTCTTGCCACTATCAACGTAGTGGGCGGTTACCTGGTTACGGATCGCATGCTCGCCATGTTTAAGAAGAAGGGGAGCTGATCACCATGGATACACTAACGCAATACGCCTACATCATTTCCGCCGCGCTGTTCATTTTTGGCCTAAAGCAACTGAGTTCACCCGCAACCGCTCGTCGCGGCAATGCGATTTCGTCGCTTGGTATGTTAGTCGCTATCGTCGCGACACTGCTAGACCAAGATATTGTAGATTTTCAGTGGATTGTCATTGGCATGGCTGTCGGCGGCATCATCGGTGGCTCGGCCGCGCGCTTGGTACAAATGACAAAAATGCCAGAAATGGTCGCGTTATTTAACGGGTTTGGTGGCATGGCCAGCTTACTGGTTGGCTGGGCTGCTTT
>PKDD01000032.1 GCA_002862465.1 Haliea sp. | reverse complement strand
TGGGGCCGACCGGATATGGCGCTATTCCTATTCACTAAAGCCATACTGACGGGAGAGCCAATCAAGGTCTTTAACAACGGCAAGATGCAGCGGGATTTCACATACATAGACGACATCGTCGAAGGCATCATTCGGGTCACCGACAAACCGGCCACTCCAAACTTAAACTGGGATGCAGCATCACCCGATCCTGGTACCAGCAGCGCGCCCTACCGGCTTTACAATATCGGCAATAATAATCCGGTATCGCTGATGGACTTCATTGGCGCTATTGAACAAGCCCTCGGCAAAACGGCAGAAAAAGAATTCCTGCCCATGCAACCCGGTGATGTAGCAGCGACCTATGCAAATATTGACGCGCTGATTGACTCTGTCGACTACCATCCGCAAACGCCGGTGCAGGGCGGCATTAATAATTTTATCGCGTGGTATCTGGAACACATGCATAAGGAAAAACCATGAATGTAGTAATGATTGGTGCAGGTTACGTCGGCTTGGTATCGGGCGCCTGTTTTGCTGAGTTCGGCGCGAATGTAACATGCCTTGATGTAGATGCGGGAAGAGTAGAGGCGCTGAGGAACGGGGTAATACCCATCTATGAGCCCGGTCTAGATGATCTTGTACTTCGCAACGTCAAGGCAGGGCGACTACAATTTTCTACACACTTTCAAGACTGGATTGGCAATGCCGATCTGGTGTTTATCGCAGTAGGCACACCCTCACGAAGAGGAGACGGACACGCTGACTTGAAATATGTCTACGCGGCCGCTACGGAAATCGCCACGCACTTGCAGGGCTATACCGTCATCGTAGATAAGTCTACGGTGCCGGTCGGCACCGCCCGCGAAGTAAAAAATGTCATCCAGAAGGTCAATCCAGAGGCGGATTTTGACGTCGCGTCCAACCCCGAATTCTTACGAGAAGGTTCAGCCATTAATGATTTTATGCGCCCCGATCGCGTGGTGTTAGGCGTAGAAAATGAACGCGCAGCAAAGATATTACGCGAGTTGTACCGTCCGCTAAACCTGATCGAAGCTCCCATCCTTGTCACTGATCTAGAAAGTGCGGAGATTACTAAATATGCAGCTAATGCCTTCCTTGCGACAAAAATAAGCTTTATTAACGAAGTTGCGGAATTGTGTGAGAAAACCGGTGCCGACGTACACGCTGTCGCCAAGGGCATAGGGCTAGACGGGCGCATTGGTAAAAAGTTTTTACACGCTGGCCCCGGTTATGGCGGCTCCTGCTTTCCCAAAGACACGTTAGCAATGATCCGAATGTCACAGGAAGCCGGCGCTTCCAGCAGCATCGTGGAGGCGGTAGTTGCCGTAAATAACGCGCAGAAATTGCGCATGGTAACAAAAATTGAGGAGGCTTTTAGCGGCAGCCTTAATGATAAAACTATCGCAGTTCTGGGGCTTACCTTTAAACCGGAAACAGATGATATGCGCGATGCGCCGTCGCTCACTATTCTACCTGCGCTCCTAGAGCGGGGTGCACGCATCGCTGCTCATGACCCTGAGGGTATGGATGAGGCTCGCAAGGAACTCCCCGATGCCATTGAGTATAAGGAAACAATCGAGGAGGTCGTGCAAGCTGCCGACGCAATCGTTCTAATGACTGAGTGGAATGAATACCGGGGTTTGGACCTGAAAAAACTAAAGACCTTGATGAACGGCGATATTTTTGTCGATCTTAGAAATGTATATGAAGCACAACAGATGGCAGCATGCGGATTCAAATACAGCTGCGTAGGACGCTAAACGACGTTCGACACTCTTACGCGATGGGACAAGCAGGGCGGCATTCCAAACAGTCCTTGCTATTGAGCCCTGCAAAATACGCCGCGATATGTCGCTCGACGGCATTGATGCGGTAATTAAAGCATCTTTTTAAAATATTGAATGGCCTTATACAAACCCTCTTCGAGCTGAATTTTTGGCTCCCAATTTAACTTTGATTTAGCTTCACCGATGTTGGGTTGACGCTGCATAGGGTCGTCGCTGGGCAGTGGGTGCAATACTAGGCTGGAGCTCGATTCGGTGAGTTCGATTACTTTCTCGGCGAGTTCCCTAATTGTAAATTCATAGGGGTTACCCAGATTCATCGGTCCGGTCACTTCATCCCCAGTATCCATTAGCAGCATAATGCCCTCAATGAGATCATCAACATAACAAAATGAACGCGTTTGGGATCCATCACCAAATATTGTAATGGCCTCATTGCGCAGTGCCTGCATAATAAAATTTGACACCACTCTGCCATCATTTGGATGCATATTCGGACCATAGGTATTAAAAATACGGGCCACTTTTATCCGTAACTGATGTTGTCTGTGATAATCAAAAAAAAGTGTTTCGGCGCAACGCTTACCTTCGTCATAGCAAGAGCGCTGCCCTATGGGATTAACGTGGCCCCAATAATCTTCAGGCTGCGGGTGCACCTGTGGATCACCATACACCTCACTAGTCGACGCTTGGAATATCTTCGCACCCGTACGCTTAGCTAATCCAAGCATATTTATTGCACCGTGTACGCTTGTTTTAGTCGTTTGCACCGGATCATGCTGGTAGTGTATTGGCGAAGCGGGACAGGCAAGATTGTAAATTTCGTCCACTTCAACATACAGCGGGAATGTAACGTCGTGACGCATCAACTCAAAATTATTTTTATCCGACAGACTGACAATATTATGCTTACTACCGGTAAAGAAATTATCCACACAAATGACGTCATGCCCTTGCGCTACCAACCGACCGCATAAATGCGAGCCCAAAAACCCGGCGCCGCCTGTAACGAGTATTCGTTTTCTAGAGTGCATGGTATTTTGTTACTTTGATTAAATCCAGTTACTGATAGTAGTGAAATTGCTGCAAGCGGGAAAGCTTTCTTGTTATCAATTTAACGGTGTTTTTAACCCCTCAGTACTAACCAGCACCCTGCAGACACGGACTGAGACAGAAGAACCAGACCTGAATCATCCACAGAGTATCAAGCACAAGAGCCTGCAGAATGTCTGGGCTCTGAAACTAGGCAGCGTGCGCACCCGTCCACGATATCTTTACCGTAACCGGAAAAAACGCCTTAACCCTCGAAGGGGTGCCGCAAAACAATGGTCTCCACTCGATCAGGACCCGTGGAGATAATATCAATTGGGGCCCCCACTACCTGTTCAATTTTATCAATATAGTTCCGCGCAGCTCTGGGGAGTTCATCTAAAGTTTTCGCTCCAAGGGTTGAATCACTCCAACCTGGAACCTCTTCATAGACGGGAATCAGGCCGTCATAATCGTCAGAGTCCATTGGATTTAACACTGGATTACCGTCTTTATCGGTATAGCCCACACAAATACTAATCGCCTCAAGTCCATCCAACACATCCAGCTTAGTAAGACATAAGCCACTGACAGAGTTAATATTGACGGCTGTCCTTAAGGCGACCGCATCAAACCATCCGCAGCGGCGGGGACGGCCGGTAGTCGCGCCAAACTCATGCCCCCTTTTGGCCAGATACTCGCCAGTAGCATCAAATAATTCAGTGGGAAATGGGCCTGACCCCACTCGTGTAGTGTAGGCTTTGGTAATGCCCAGCACGTAATCGAGGTAAAGCGGACCAAAACCAGACCCCGTGGCAGTCCCGCCTGCGGTCGTGTTCGAACTTGTCACAAAGGGATAAGTGCCGTGGTCGATATCAAGCAGCGTACCCTGCGCACCCTCGAACATTATATTGGTACCAGCTGCGCGGTAGGCATGAAGAAGAGATGTCACATCATCCATCATTGGCAGTAATTCTCTACCCATCTCCAACGATTCAGTCAGTACTTTTTCTACATTCAGCGCCTCGACTTGATAATACTTTTCTAGGAAAAAGTTATGGTATTCCATCACGTCCCGCAGTTTTCGCGTGAAGCGCTGTTCATCCTGCAGATCTCCCAAGCGCAGCCCTCGTCGCCCCGACTTGTCTTCATAGGCGGGCCCAATACCGCGGCCAGTGGTGCCAATTTTTTCGTTACCGCGCTTGGACTCGCGAGCCTGATCAAGCGCGACGTGATAGGGCAGTATCAGTGGGCAAGCAGGCGATATCTTCAAGCGGTCACGCACCGGAACCCCCTTGGCTTCCAACTCACGAATCTCCTTCAGAGCGGCCTCGGGGGACAAAACCACGCCATTACCGATCAGGCATGCTACATTTTCTCGCAGGATACCTGACGGTATGAGATGCAATACGGTTGTCTCACCCTCGATGACTAGCGTGTGGCCTGCATTATGCCCACCCTGAAATCGCACCACTGCACCGGCCTGATCGGTTAACAGGTCTACAATTTTACCCTTGCCTTCATCACCCCATTGGGTTCCAAGGACCACTACATTTTTACTCATTAATTAAGCTCTTGTGTTGAATTTTGTTGCAGTGTGCGTTGCAGGAAGAACTCTAATCACTGTCGTTCAAACGTAGGGACTTGACCTGCCAGTGTCCCTCACATTCAACAAGATAGCGGTCACATTGCGGATCCGGAGAACCCGAAAGACAGTTGATCACCACCTCTCCTTGCGCCCTCAATTCTCGTGCCCGTAAATCCAGTGCAGGATCGTCTAGACTAGGCATGCTGATAGCCCCCTGCTTAGTGGCAGCCGTTGGCAACATTGCCATTACAGTCTTTAAATCGGTGGCAAAACCAGTTGCAGGTCTAGCCCTACCAAACACAGCACCCACATCGTTATATCGGCCGCCATTGGCAAGCGCCTGACCACAGCCGGACACATAAGCAGCAAACACCAAGCCGGTGTGATAATGGTAACCACGCAATTCAGACAAATCGAAGTATATATCTAACTCGGGCGACTGCCGACAAAGATTACTGGCAACCTCCTGCAGGGCATCGATACCTGCCAGAGCACCAGGCACTGCGTCAGCAAATAAGCACCGCGCAGTTTCGAGAACAGTCTTGTCACCATGCAAATCCACTAAAGCAATAATCAGTGCGGCGATATCGGGATCCACACCGGCCAGCGCAAGGCTTAGGTCAGGCACTGACTTGCGCTGCAATGCGTCAAATACGGTGGCCTCTTGCTCAGGACTGAGACCAGCCGTTGCCAACACAGCCTCGTAGATACCCACGTGCCCAAGATCCAGAGTGATCCCAAGAAGACCAGCAGTTTCCAGTGTCGCTAGCATAAGACGCACGACTTCAACATCAGCCTCCAAACTATCGTCACCGTAGAGTTCGGCGCCTAATTGGATTGGCGAACGCGATGCCATCAAGGACTTTGGACGTGTGTGTAAGGTAGACCCGGCGTAACATAAGCGGGTAACTCCGTCCTCTGCTAGGCTGTGAGCATCAATTCTGGCAACTTGCGTAGTCATATCAGCACGAATGCCTAGAGTACGACCGCTAAACTGGTCTGTAAGCTTGAACGTAAGCAGGTCAAGATCCTCACCCAAACCAACCAACAGCGATTCTGTAAACTCCATCAGAGGCGGGATTACCAAGCGATATCCCCAGCTACGATACACGTCAAGCAGCGCACGGCGCAGGTTTTCAACAGCTTCAGCCTGACCTGGAAGAATCTCTTCCATCCCATCGGGAAGCTGCCAGTGGTCTACCCTTGTCATATTATTTAACAAACCCTAATGCACCAAATACAATATAACGACACCGAACAGCATACTGCCTAGGCCAATATTACGAATCACCCGATCGTCCATTCGCTCCACAATTAAAAGCATGGTGCGCCAGCGGTTTGGGCTAACAAATGGAACCATCCCTTCGATAATAAATACTAAAGCAATCGCGACCGGGAGTACCTTCCAGAATTCCACGCGCGATTCCAGCTAAACCCGTTACTTACCGCCTTTTGGATCTTTCAAATATCGAAAGAACTCACTATCGGGCTGCAACAACATAATATCGCCGTTACCCTGAAACGCATCTTGATAAGCTTTTAAACTGCGAGTAAACGCATAAAACTCTGGATCTTGAGTAAATGCGGCAGCGTAAGTAGCCGTGGCCGCAGCATCACCCTCACCACGAATCAACTCCGAATCTCGATAGGCATTGGCCTTTAATACAGTCACTTCACGGTCAGCCGCCGCGCGAATGCCCTCTCCTAGCTCGCGTCCTTGAGATCGATGTTCGCGCGCCTCTTTCTCTCGCTCGGCATTCATTCGCCTATAAACAGACTCTGACACATCCGGCGGAAGATCGATTTTCTTTACGCGCACATCAACAACTTCTACACCCAGTTCTTGCTGGGCCACGACCGTCATTTCCGCTGTAAGCGCCTGCATTAACTCATCACGCTCACCAGAGACCACTTCCTGAATCGTCCGAATAGCGACCTGATTACGTAACCCGTTATTAATCCGCTGTGCCAACAGCGACATCGCTCTGGATTCCTCGCCGTTTGTGGCGGTATAAAACTTCTCAGTATCAGACACCTTAAACTTCGCGTAGGAGTCTACAATTAACGCTTTCTTTTCCTGTGTAAAAAAACGTTCCGGCGTTGAATCTACGGTCAAAACTCGGCCGTCGAATTTTCGCACGTTATTGACGAAGGGAACCTTCACATGCAGACCTGGCTCAATACTAGGATTAACCACCTCGCCAAACCGCAATAGAACACCGCGCTCCGTTTCCTTGATTACGTACAACGACTTACTGGCAATTAACAGCACAGACAGCGCAATAAAAATAAATACTACATTACGTCCAGACATATTCAACGCCCTCCCCTGCGGCCATCGGCCACTGCGGCATCATTGCGCAGTTGCTCGGTGACAGCGTTAGTCAATTCTCGGATATTGGAGCTGTTCAATTCGACCCCACCGCCAGAGGCGCTGCGCTGGCTTCGCTCGGCCAGTTTGTCTAATGGCAGATACATCATATTGCTGCCGCCTTCGACATCGACCATCACCTTACTGGTCTCGGAATATACCTTCTGCACCGCGTCTAAGTACAGACGCTCACGCGTTACCGCAGGTGACTTCTCATACTCTGTAAGAAGCTTAATGAAGCGCTCTGCTTCACCCTCTGCATTTGCAATAACTTGCTGCTTATAGGCGTTTGCTTCCTCAATCTGCCGCTGCGCACCACCGCGAGCCTCAGGGACTATGCCATTGGCATAGGCCTGCGCTTCGTTTTGCACGCGCTCCTCATCTTCACGGGCTTTGATCACGTCATCAAATGCCGCTTGGACCTGTGTCGGGGGCTTAGATTCGTCAACGGTCACCTTGCTGACGAGTATGCCCGTGTTATACAGGTTAATGTAATCCTGCAGCCGCCGCTGGACATCGACTGCAATCTGCACACGCCCTTCCGTCAGCACCATGTTCATACTGATCCCGCCCACAACGTGGCGCAGAGCGCTCTGCGCGGCCTGCTGCAGCGAGCGCTCAGGGTCTCGGACCTTCAAGACAAAATCAACGGGATTATCTATGACATACTGAACGGACAGCTCTACTTCAACGATATTTTCATCTTGGGTAAGCATGATTTCACGCAAGCTTATCGAGCGAACCTTAGTGACATTCAGCAGGGTTACACTATCGATGATAGGCGGATTCCACTGCAATCCAGGCTGCACAGTGTCGTAATAGCGGCCAAAGCGCAATATGACACCGCGTTCCTGCTGATCGACCTGATACACGCCCATCACAGCCCACACCAATAAGGCTAGGACCACCAAAATTACAATCACCATGCCAGAGAAAGCAGGGCTACTCGCACCGCGGGATGAGCCACCCCCACTGCCACCGCCGAACAGGCCTTGCAACTTGGCTTGCAGCTTTTTCAGTGCTTCATCTAGATCAGGCGGCCCTTGATTGCTGTTGTTGCCACCCCAGGGATCCTTGGGCTTATTACCACCGCCCGTCGGTTCATTCCAGGCCATAACTTACTCCTAATTTAAACAATAAAAACAGTCTATCAAATTTTTTGCTCAGGGTACGCAGTAGCGTCAATTTGCTGACAACTAAAACAGCGGCTCAGGTCCTTTCTTCATTAATCGATTCCAGTCCGCGCGCGGCAAATGCACACGCAAACAAGCTACACCGGCATCATCATAGTCTTCACGCTCTACCGCACCGAGATTGTAAAACGCAGCACGCAGGCCACCTTGATCCGGATCCAGGTACAATTCTTCGTCTACCATATCCTGACCAACCAACTCGGCAATGGCCTGCAGAAGCAAATCAATGCCAGCGCCTGTGACTGCACTAACCCAGACGCGCACTGGCAGACCTTCAGCGTTGCGTTCCACGCGTGGCAACTGCTCCAGCAAATCCAACTTGTTAAACACCTGTAGTTGTGGAATCCCCTCTGCACCAATCTCAGTCAGCACATCCTGCACCTCAGATATATGGGCGTCGCGTTCATCACTGGCACCATCGACCACATGCAACAGCAGGTCGGCGCTGAGCGTCTCTTCAAGTGTTGCCTTAAAAGCCTCCACCAACTTATGCGGCAAATGCGCAATAAAACCTACCGTATCTGCGAGCACAACGGGGCCTACGTTTTCAAGCTCCAGGCGCCGGAGGGTAGGGTCTAGCGTAGCGAACAGTTGATCAGCCACATACACGGTAGATTCAGTCATACAATTGAACAGCGTGGACTTACCCGCATTGGTATATCCCACCAGTGAAACAGTCGATATTTCTGCCCTCTTGCGCGAACGACGACCCTGATCGCGCTGCTTACGCACCTTTTCTAGTCTTGCAGTGATCGATTTGATACGTGCACGCAACAGACGACGATCTGTCTCCAACTGAGTTTCACCTGGACCGCGCAAACCGATACCACCCTTCTGGCGCTCCAGGTGTGTCCAACCCCGCACCAAACGCGTCGATATGTGTTGCAACAGTGCCAACTCAACCTGCAACTTACCCTCATGGGTTCTCGCTCGCTGGGCAAAGATATCTAAAATCAAGCCCGTGCGATCCAATACCCGACATTCTAATTCGCGTTCTAAATTACGCTCTTGGCTGGGGCTGAGCGCGTGATTAAACATCACAACTTCTGCACACTGCTCCTCCACCTGCTCCTTGATCTCGGCAAGCTTACCGCTCCCCACAAACGTACGGGCATGCGGCACCTCACGACTACCCATTACGAAGGCAACGGGATCTCCGCCTGCAGACAGGACCAGTTCCTCAAATTCACGAGGATCTTCGCTCTGAGATTCACTGCCAAGCTTTAAATGCACCAGGACAGCACGCTCTCCGGAATCGGGACGCTCAAAGAACAAGATTACCTCGTCAAGTCGAAATAAGCCGGCGGAGGACATGCATCAAACATCCCACAAACAAGCATTTAACTGGCTTCTTCGCCTTCTTCTTCAGGATGCTGCAGCGGTATGCGCACCACGCGAGATGGGACAACAGTCGAAATGGCATGCTTATAGACCATCTGGCTAACGGTGTTTTTAAGCAGCACCACAAACTGATCAAAAGACTCAATCTGCCCCTGCAATTTAATGCCGTTGACCAAATAAATTGAAACCGGAACGCGTTCCTTACGTAAAATATTCAAATAAGGGTCTTGTAGCGTATGCCCTTTCGACATAACTTACTCCTAATGAGGCTCAAATAGAGCCGAAATGTTATAAAAAAACAACCTCTTACCACCATCAAAAAACTAGGCCTACAGGCGTGGTCGGTGGACAACGGGTTTTAGGTTGAACCAGTCGCAGTATAATGCATTCCTCACATAGTTATAGTGGGGCCTGAGTAAGATAGTTCAAGGCCAAATCCAACGGTTTTTCCTCTGGCGATAACTGTACGTGTTCAGACAGACTCTTTTGCGCGAATTTACCGGCATTATCAGTGTAAATCCAGCCAAGATCGGCCCACTTTCGCAACCAAGTCAGTTGCCGCTTAGCCAACTGCCGGGTCGCCGCGAGCGCATTGTTTATCCCCTCATCCAGCGTACACTCCCCGTCAAGGTGCTGCCAAAGCTGCCGATAACCCACCGCACGCAGAGCCGGCAGCTTGTCGTTCAGATCCTGGCGCTGCCAGAGACTGCGAACCTCCTCCAGCAGACCTGCCGCCATCATCAACTCAAACCGCAGCGCTATCCTCTGATGAAGAATATTCCGCTCAGCTGGACAAATCGCCAACTGAACAACACGGTAGCGGTCAAAAGCGCCTGTCTTGAATTTGACGAACCGTGGGTCCGTACGGTCCTTATTTTGCCATTCCGTCATCGTGATGCCGCTGGCGCGATAGACCTCCAGTGCGCGACTGAGGCGCTGCGAATGGTTGGGGTGAATTCTTGCTGCAGACAACGGATCCACTTGTGCCAGTTCGTTATGGATATTGGACCACCCGTACAACGCCGCTTGAGTGGCTATCTCAGCGCGAATGGACTGCTCTGCACCGGGCATCTCATCCAACCCTTCCAAAAAGGCCTTAAAATAGAGCATGGTACCGCCCACCAGCAGAGGCGTCTTACCTCGGGCGATGATCTCCGCCACTAATCGCTCGGCATCTAGCACAAAGTCTGCGGCAGAGTAGATCTCGGCAGGATCACGAATATTTACCAAATGATGGGGGTAATCAGGTTTTGCGCTACCGATATCCAGACCGCGATAAACCAAAGCAGAATCAACACTAACCAATTCACAGTCCAACCGCTGGGCTAGCTCAATAGCCAGATCGGTCTTGCCCGAAGCCGTGGGGCCCATCAGGCAGATTAATAGAGGAGAACCCGATGCCACTTTTACCTCAGCGACCGCGTAAGAAGAGCTTATCCAATTCGTCTAGACCCATTTGAATCCAAGTGGGTCGACCATGGTTACATTGGCCAGATCGCTCAGTATCCTCCATGTCCCGCAGCAAAGCATTCATCTCTGGAATAGTAAGGTGGCGGTTCGCGCGCACCGAACCATGGCAGGCCATGGTCGACAAAATCTCATCCATGTGTGCCTCAATGCGCTCTGAGCTCCCAAATTCAATCAGATCTGCCAGCACATCGCGCAGCAATTGCTCCACATTGGAGTCCCTCAGGGCCACCGGAATTTGTCGAATCATCAGCACCTCCTCTCCACCAACCTCAACCGACAAACCCAAGCGCTGAAACAATTCACCATGCTGCTGTGCCACCTGCACTTCACGCTGACTGACAGAGACAGATTGCGGGACTAACAGCGGTTGACTTTGAATGCCAGCTGCATCGCGAGCCAACTTGAGACGCTCATACGTGATGCGTTCATGTGCAGCATGCATGTCTACTAACACAAGACCATATGCATTTTCCGCCAAAATATAGACGCCCTTTAGTTGCGCCAGAGCATAACCCAGTGGTGGAGCCTCTTCGTCCGAATCCACTGCGGGCAGGCCATGCAGGCGCGCATAGCCACTCATTTGTGCACCCACCTGATCGGCGGTGGGCGAGTAACGGCCAAAAGAACTGCCTGCACCTCCCCGAGCACCCGCATTGGGCGCTCCCCAAGCCAATGCGCTCTGCTGACTTATTTCTCCAGTGGCCGTATCAATTGCCATACCATCGCTAGTAGCAAGGATGCGATCAGCGAGCGGATCTCGGCTTTGATCGTGCGCCGGGCGCACATCGGCTAGGGCTCTGTGCAAGCTGGAAAATATAAAGTTATGCACTGCACGGCTATCACGAAAGCGCACCTCATGTTTTGTCGGATGGACATTGACATCGACCTGTGCCGCATCCAACTCCAAGTAGAGCACAAAAGCAGGGTGGCGCCCGTGATACAATACGTCCCGATAAGCCTGTTTTACAGCATGGGCAATCAGCCGATCACGAATGACCCGCCCGTTAACAAAAAAGTATTGTAGATCAGCCTGACTGCGCGAAAAAGTCGGCAGCCCAACCCAGCCCGACAGGCGATAGGGCGAAGCTTCCGACTCAATAGAAATGGCCTGCTCCATAAAAGCGGGACCGCAGATCGCAGCAACACGACGCTGTCGCTCGGACTGATGCGTAGCGGCCTTCAAGTTGTGAACTATCTTGCCATTATGGCGCAGCGTAAATGCCACATCGAAACGTGAGAGCGCCAACCGCTTCACAACTTCCTCTAAATGATTGAACTCGGTTTTCTCCTTGCGCAGAAATTTTCGGCGGGCAGGTGTATTGAAAAAAAGATCACGCACTTCCACCGTTGTGCCTTGGGGATGAGGAGCCGGCTTAAGTTGTACCTCCATATCGCGCCCCTCACAAGCCGCACTGACGCCCTCGCTGCCACGTTCGTCGGCATTACTAGTCAGCGTCAGGCGGGATACTGAACCGATACTGGCCAGCGCCTCACCGCGAAAGCCGAGGCTACTCACCTGCTCAAGATCTTCCAGCGAAGTAATTTTGCTGGTGGCGTGGCGGGCCAAGGCAAGACACATATCTTCCGAGGGGATGCCGCTGCCGTCGTCGCGAATACGAATTAACTTGGAGCCGCCAGATTCAACATCTATGTCAATCCGAGCCGCACCTGCATCGAGACTGTTTTCCAGCACTTCTTTAGCGACAGACGCTGGACGCTCAACAACCTCGCCAGCTGCTATCTGATTAGCCAGCCTAGAACTCAGCAAAAAGATTCGGGACATGAGAAAGTATTATCAGCTCTTGGGAATATTCAACTTCTGTCCTGCCAATATTTTTGAGCTATTCATACTGTTATAGCTTTTGAGATCGGCAAGTGGCACGCTGAATCGATCAGCAATTTCGGATAGTGTATCACCTCGAGCGACAATATATTGCTGACCGCCCTGTCGTTTTTGCCACGCCAGCAAAGTGCCCGAAGGTGGGTGGGTAGAAAACCACCCCTTGATACCACGATGGATGGCTCTGGCCATTTTCTTTTGGTAGGCGCTGGTGCCAAGTAGGCTTGATTCCCTAGGATTTGAGATAAACCCTGTCTCCACCAGAATGGAGGGAATATCCGGGGATTTCAACACCGCAAACCCCGCTTGTTCGACCTGTTTTTTATGCAGACGA
This sequence comes from Haliea sp., assembly GCA_002862465.1. Taxonomy (GTDB): domain Bacteria; phylum Pseudomonadota; class Gammaproteobacteria; order Pseudomonadales; family Halieaceae; genus Marimicrobium. The sequence goes on along the minus strand of PKDD01000032.1, from coordinate 16,484 downwards.
GCGATATCATCCACATTCCGGAGTACCTGATTGCCAAGCCGCAAACTGGTATCCATCATTGAATTCATAGACATATCCGTCAACACCCCGGCCAGTACATCATCCCTGTCTGCCAAACTGGCGCCACCCAGCAGATCTGAGCCATTTTCTCGCTGCGCCAAAAAAGCCGCTGACGTACTGGTTGCGCCCCCATATGAAAGTGCATATACCGAAGCCCCATGTGCCTGCTTACGCTTGAAGGCGTCGGCATGAATAGAGACGAGCAAGTCCGCCTTATGCTTCCGTGCCAAATCGCGACGCCCCTTTAAACTGACATAGTAATCACCCGAGCGAACCATCACCGGCTGAAACCCGACATCGGCGTTAAACAGTGCTTTCAATTGCTTGGAGATCGCAAGCACCACATCTTTTTCTCGTAAACGGTTTGGGCCAATAGCGCCAGGATCCTCTCCACCATGCCCCGCATCAATGGCGATGACGACGTCCCGCTTAGTCGATTCATTCACGCTCTTCTTGATGGCGGGCGCTGACTGCTGTGTTGCATTATCGTATAGATCGACGACAAGTCTAAATCCTGCTTGCTCGTTCGCTTGCAGCGGAAAGCTACGAGGATCAACCTCAGCGCTAACCTCCATAACAATACGCAGGTCATCACCGTCACGCACACCAGAGCGCAACACTGACAGCGGTGTACTTGCCAACTTGAGGTCAGTCAAAGAAGTGCGCAGATTACTGTCCTGTATATCCAAAACAATGCGGCGGGGATTGGACAGCACGAATAGCGAGTGCTCCGCAGGTCCGGTGAGATCAAACACGATGCGTGTGTGGTCTGGCGCGCGCCAGAGACGAACATCGTGCACGTCCGCCGCCCATACAGAGGATGAAACGAGAAAAGACAAGACCCCCAAGATCCAACACGCCCTGCTCATACCACTCTCGCTCACTAATACTGCAAACACTCTCTTGCTTTGGTGCCGTAGGGCTTTTTGTATCTATGCTGCGGGTTTTGCCAACATCTTCACTAGCACCCGCTTGCCGCGGTCAGTCGCAGCTTCAAACACCAAACGACGCCCCGGACCATCCATACCTATGGTAATCACTAAGTCTCCCAAGGGCAAAGTGCCTAGACCCCGCTTAGGCCATTCCACCAGACAAACCGACATATCACCAAAATAATCGCGGATTCCCATAAATTCCAACTCTTCGGGGTCGAGCAACCGGTAGAGGTCAAAATGAAACACCTGCAGCGCCCCCAACTGATAAGGCTCCACTAACGTGTAGGTAGGGCTTTTAACCGCACCACTATGACCTAGCGCGCGAATAAAACCACGACTAAACGTCGTTTTCCCCATGCCTAAATCACCGTCTAAAAATACCACCAGACCGGGCTCGCACGCACTCGCCAGCCTCGCGCCCAAAGCCACCATTGCGTCTTCGTCCGGTGCCGTTACAGTGAATAGTTCGTCCGTCATCCAAGCATTGACCGCATCTTGGGAATTAAATCAGTCGCCGCTAACCCGCGTTGGCCTTCCGCAGCCGCAATATCCGCAGCCGCCCCATGCAGACATACGCCCAAAGCTGTCGCTTCCAGTGGTGGCATATGCTGCGCCAGTAAAGCCCCAATCACACCACTTAGCACATCCCCCATGCCACCGCTGGCCATGCCGGGGTTACCATAGTCGCTGAGCAAAATATGCCGTCCGCCAGTGATCAGGCTGCCATTACCCTTCAAAACAACGACACCACCGTAACGCTGCTGCAGAGCCTCAACGGCAGCAAACCGATCTGCCTGCACCTGCTCAGTGGAGCAGTCGAGCAGACGAGCAGCCTCGCCTGGGTGTGGCGTCAATACCCAATTGCTGACGGAACCCATTGTTTCCAGCCTTCCCGCTGCCACTAAATTGAGTGCGTCTGCATCTAATACCAGAGGCTTGCCACTGGCCAAGGACAGCCGCAACAACTCGAGCGACCAAGCGGACTGTCCCAAACCCGGGCCCACTACCAGCACATCAGCGGCCGCCACCATAGCGGCAAAGTCGCTCTCAGAAGCAACGCCCTTGGGCATGACTTCTGGCGTCCGCGCTACCACAGCTGACACATGCTCCGGACGTGTCGCGACTTGCACTAGACCGGCACCGCAGCGCAGTGCAGACTCAGCTGCCATCGCCGCAGCACCAGCGCACCCATAGTCACCGCCAACTATTAACACATTACCAAAAAACCCCTTATGGGCGCTAACGGACCTTGGCGGCAAACGCTGTAGCAGCGGCTCCAATGTAAGTCGGGCGCAATCCGCGGGAACCGCAGCATAAACCTCAGGGACAACCGCCAAATCAGAGAATTGCACAGCGCCGCTATAGTCCGGTCCCTGCAGCGTAAACAGTCCACGCTTTAACCCGATAAATGTAACCGTTAGATCTGCCGCCACCGCTGAGCCCAGCACGCTCCCCGTATCGGCGCAGAGACCCGAGGGTATATCCACCGCCATGACTGGCACACCGCTATCGTTAACAGCCGCAACAGCGTCGACAAACACGCCGCGCACTTCTCCCCCGAGGCCTGTCCCCAGCATGGCATCTACGATAACACCCTTGGGCCCCAATAAGCCCCGCTCAAAAGGCACTATTTCCACGCCGTTGGACTGCGCCTGTCGCATCGCCAATGCTGCATCCCCAGCAATTTTTCGAGGATCGCCCAACTGTAATATAGTGACATTGATACCACGTTTATGGGCCATATCAGCAATCAAAAACCCATCACCGCCATTGTTGCCGGTGCCGCAGATCACCTGCAACCGCTCGGGCTCTGGCCAGACTTCAAGCAAATACCTAAGCGCGGCATCAGCCGCCCGCGCCATCAGTGTGATGCCTGGAATGTTATGCTCGGAAATCGCGCACCGATCGAGTGCGCGCGTCTGTGCTGCAGTGTAGAGGTTTTCGGTGCCTAACATCTTTTTCACTCAACTTTTAGGTCGTGTTTACAGTGCATTTTTCGTCGTGCCGCCCGCCGCGGAAACAAAACAACAAAAAGCAGCACATACAAAATCCAGTTCTGTCAGAATTATACCTAGATGCCAATGAATGGTTGTAGCAAATTGATCCAACAACTTACATCACAGGAACTGGAGGCGTTGTCGCAAAAAGTTCGGCAATGGGCCACCGAACTCGGATTTCAACAACTGGGTGTTACCGGCGTCGACCTCGGCGATCATGAGGCCTATCTGCAAAAATGGCTAGAGGCAGGCTATCACGGAAGTATGGATTATATGGTCCGCCACGGCAGCAAGCGCTCTCGGCCGCAGGAACTAGTGCCGGGCACATTGCGCGTGCTTACAGTGCGCATGGACTATTTAGAGACAGACACACAGGCACTTGAGGTATTAGCGTCGCCGCGCAAGGCCTACATCTCCCGCTACGCGTTAGGGCGAGATTATCACAAATTGATTCGCAAACGCCTGTCACAGCTTGCAAGTCGCATTGAAAAGCATGTTGGAGGCGGCAATTACCGCGCCTTCGTCGACAGCGCTCCAGTGCTGGAGCGCGCGATTGCCCAACAGGCTGGATTGGGCTGGATCGCCAAAAATGCCATGTTGATCAATGCGGAAGCAGGCTCATGGTTTTTTTTGGGGGAAATCTACACCAACATACCATTGCCAGTAGATACACCGCAGGTCAGCGCGCACTGCGGCACCTGTACAAAGTGTCTGGACATTTGCCCGACGGATGCCTTCACCGGGGCCTTCCAACTGGATGCTCGTAAATGCATTTCTTATCTGACCATTGAGCATCGAGGCAGTATCGATAAAGCCCTGCGACCCCTGATGGGTAACCGCATCTTTGGCTGCGACGACTGTCAACTGTGCTGCCCTTGGAATAAGTTTGCGCAGGCGACAGACGAGAATGACTTCCAGCCCCGGCATGGCTTAGCAGATGCGGATTTGGTAGAGCTGCTGTTGTGGGATGAGGAGACGTTTTTGGCAAAAACCGAAGGGTCAGCGATCCGCCGGATCGGTCACGAACGCTGGCTGCGCAATATTGCGGTTGCACTGGGAAACGCACCCAAATCAGATATCGTAATCACTGCTCTGCTGCACCGGCGCAACGATCCATCACCCCTAGTGCAGGAACACGTTATATGGGCACTGCAGCAACACGGCGTTATCCCAGCTTAAGAAAATGCTCCCTGTAATAGCGCAGCTCATTGATGGATTCACGGACGTCATCCAGTGCCTGATGCGTACCAGTCTTAATGAAACCCGATTCGAGCTCCGGTCGCCAGCGTTGCATCAGTATTTTAAGAGTGCTGACATCTAAATTGCGGTAGTGAAAATAGGCTTCTAGTCGCGGCAATAGGCGCGCCATAAAGCGCCGATCTTGGCAGATAGTATTACCGCACATAGGAGACGACCCCGGCGGCACCCACCGCTCGAGGAAATCTATGGTCTCCCGCTCGGTTCGGTCTGCATCATATTGGCTGGCCTTTACTCTATCCACCAGACCTGAGCGATTATGATGCGCGGTATTCCAGTCGTCCATCCCGTCAAGTATGGCATTGCTCTGGTGAATCGCAATTACTGGCCCTTCGGCGACTGTATTGAGCTCCGAATCAGTAACGATAGTGGCGATCTCAATCACTACATCCTGAGCCGGTTTTAAGCCGGTCATTTCCAAGTCTACCCAGATAAGGTTGCTGGCGCTGCGCATGGCCTGTTTGTCCGAAACCGTTGATGAAGCCCGTAGTGTAACAAATTGTCTCGACAGACCAAGCCTATCGCCCAATAATGGCGCCATGAGTAAACGCAAACTCAGCCGGCATCAGGCATGGCGCATCGAGAAAATTCAGGACGAGCGCGCCAAACGCTCCGCTCGTCGCGCTAGTGGCGCCCATGAGGCGCTCACAGGTGGAGAACTGGGCCCGGAACAGGAGGGACTGGTTGTTGCACACTACGGCACTCAGGTTGCGATCGAGTCTGCAGCAGGTGAAAGTCAGCGCTGCCATCTCCGCGCAAACCTGCAAGGACTCGTAACCGGGGACAGAGTTGTCTGGTGCAATGGCGATCCGTTGGGCGTTGTAGTGGCGCAGCATGAACGCCGCAGCGTGCTGTCGCGACCTGACCCTTACGGCAAACTGAAACCTGTCGCCGCCAACATCGATCAGATCATGCTGGTAGTTGCTCCCGTTCCGCAACCTCATGCCAATCTAATCGACCGCTATCTTGTAGCAGCTGAGGCGATGGGGATAGAACCGGTCATTCTCCTGAACAAGATGGATTTATTGGCTTCAGATCCGAACCTGAAAAAATCACTGGATGAACTGCTAGCCATTTATCCCACCCTTGGCTATAGGGTGTTGCGCACATCCATCGAAGATTGTGAACTGACAGAATTACACAGGGCACTGCATGAACGAACCAGTGTGTTTGTCGGGCAATCGGGCGTTGGAAAATCTTCACTGGTCAATGTTTTGCTGCCAGATGCCGATATCCGAGTGGCTCCTCTGTCCGAAGCCACACAGAAGGGCACGCATACGACCACCACCGCACAATTACTGCACTTGACCTGCGGTGGGACACTTATCGATTCGCCCGGCATCCGCGAGTTTGGTTTATGGCATATGAGCAAAGAGCAGGTCGAGCGGGGTTTTCGAGAATTTATTCCACTGCTGGGTACCTGCAAGTTTCGTGATTGTCAGCATGACCATGAACCCGGATGCGCAATTCTTAAGGCGGCAGGCTCAGGCGCAATTAGCGCACGACGCCTGAAGAGTTATCGCAATATTGTGACCAGTTTAGAGGGGGCCTAGGAAGTGGCGCCAAAGTGCAATGCCAACGGCTCTTTATGCAGTCTTATACAATTCAAATACGCTAGACCCAGGGCTACTGGCGCGAACCTAAAGACTCACCCACACGCGTCAGTGTCCCGGCTTCATAGCCACCATCGAAAGACATAACATCGCCGGGAAACAGCAAAATGACCGTAGAACCCAACAGGAATCGTCCCATCTCATCGCCCTGGGCAAGCTCCACGGGCGCGGGCAAATCAACATAATCTATTGACACAGTGCGCTTTGACGAGGGCACAACACATTCTGACCATACCGTCTCAATCCCAGCCACCACCATGGCGCCTACCAATATCATAGCCATGGGGCCGAACTCCGTGTCAAAGTGACAGACCAAGCGTTCATTGCGAGCGAAGAGTCGATCCACGTTTTCAGCTGTGACGGCATTGACAGAAAATAACTGGCCAGGAATGTAACGAGTCGCGGTCAACCGGCCTGCTACCGGCATGTGCACACGATGATAATCCTTGGGTGAAAGATACACTGTCGCAAACTGACCACCGTTAAATTGCGCCGCCCGCACTCTATCGCCGCCCAAGAGGTCCTCCGTCGAAAAGTGGCGGCCTTTGGCCTGAAACAACATATTATTCGAGATCGCACCCAACTGGCTGATCGCGCCGTCAGCGGGACAGAGGATGTCGGCCTTTGCAAGGGGACGCGCTCCCTGCAGCAGTGGTCGAGTGAAAAATTCATTGAAGCAGATATAGCGAGTATAGTCGGGCTCTGCCGCCTCTGACATATCGACCGAGAAAGCCTGAATGAACTGCCTAATCAACCAATTCTTTAACCAGACTGGGTGACGAAGCTCAGCGAGAAAACCGGTACACCGCGACAGCAAATGCTGCGGTACTATCTTCTGAAACGAAATAAAAATTTTATCCATAGTGCGCAGTGTAACTTGACTGGCGATCCCTTTACATTGAAACCGCCCGTTCTGACTTACAAATTTTCCTCGGCAAACGCAGCCAATCGAGAGCGGACAATACCGCCGACATGCATTATACCGGCATGGGGATAGGCTTTACTCTTTTCAACAAGATAGGTCAGCCCCGATGTCAGCGGCGAGATATACTTGTTATCAATTTGAGCTAAATTACCCAGCACCACGATTTTCGAGTCTGCACCCACTCGACTAATTACTGACTTCAGCTGAAATTGAGTCAAACCCTGAGCCTCGTCGATAATGATATAGGCGTTATTGAACGAGCGTCCGCGCATAAAATTCAGTGATTTAAACTGAATATTGGCGCGCTCTTTCACATAACTAATGCTGCCGCGGCAAGACTCATCTGCCCCGTGCAAGATTTCTAAATTATCATCAAAGGCAGCCAGCCAGGGCGCCATTTTCTCCTCTTCTGTACCTGGCAAAAAACCAATTTCCTCTGCAATCGGCGGCGTTGATCGAGCAACAATCAATTTACTGAATTTACCCTGCTCCAGAATGGCGTGAAGACCATATGCCAGAGCTAGGAGGGTCTTCCCCGAACCTGCGGGCCCTGTCATCACGGTCATATCCACGCCATCGTCATGCAGCAAAGACATCGCCATACCCTGCTCCAGGTTGCGCGGCGCCAACCCCCAAAACCGCCTGTTCATTAAATTATCGCGGCTATCACAGCGTAAATAAACGTAGTTCTCATCTACACGCTTCACAAAGGCCATGAAATCCTGATCATCATAGAGAAACATATTAGGGTAGGCCAGAGGCAAAGATTTCAAAGGGATACGATAGAGGGTACAGTCATCCTCACGCAATGTGTCCACCTGACTGACAGTCGACCAAAAGTCTCCCTTTATGTGCTCATAGCCCTTTGCTAAAAGGTCTATATCATCAAGCACGCGATCACGCCGGTAGTCCTCTACCTGTATAAGGCCAGACCCCTTTGCCTTGATACGCATATTAATATCTTTGGTTACCAGACAGACAAACTCCTTGGGATTTTCGGCCTGCAGTTTTAGCGCAACGTTGATTATCCGGTTATCGTTAGCCTGCTCCTGCGTACCGTCTAGGTAAGGCACATCCGTGCTTGGACTTAATCGCTGATCCGGATAGATGGCTAATGTGCCGGCCTGATATCCGCCCAAGTTAGACCCCGGGATGACCACTCCTGACTGAATTTCCCGTGGTGAGGCCGCCTCCACAACCTTATCAATCATCTTTATTGCGATGCGCGCTTCGCGACTTACTGTTTTTTCATGCCGGTCTTTGATGTGATCTAATTCCTCCAATACGGTCATGGGAATGACTAAGTGATGCTGCTTGAAGGCCGTAACGGCTGCCGGGTCATGTAGTAGCACATTCGTATCCAGTACATACGTTCTCCTAATAACGGGCTCCAAGGAAGTGGCGTTTTCTAAACGCAGCGAAGAACCTGAGTTCATAAAGAAATCCTCATAGTAATTGCACAGAAAATTAGGCTGATTAAGTGCTGCTGTATGCCCGACACCTCCAGTAAGGGCCTAGATCGCAGTGAAGGCGAAGACAATAGTTGCGCGGCTTTACGGGGCGTAAAAAATCCCAGCTGCTGAGAGTCACTGGCGGGATTATGGTACTTGTCACTCCATGCAAGATAATCTGCAACAGCCAGATTGCTCTGCTCTCGGAATATTATCAAAATCACGCCTCAGTGCATCGCAGCAGCGTTGGCTTGAGTATCAAGCTCGCAGCGCACGACTGTCAATGGGGTCATGGAAAATTAGACACACATTGCAGGATTCGATCATAACTCACTGACAGGAGAAATAATTTCGGCTAGGATAATGCGCTTGATTCATCAAAAGTTGTCCCTTACATGCTCAATCAGGATACCCTCTCGCAGCTGCAAGGCCTTAAGTCAAAAATGGAGGCCGCAAAAGAATATGCGGAAGCGATAGTCAAAGGCACTCAGGCTCGATATGGCTTTGCCATTCTGGATGATGGTCGCGAGATCTTCATCCCGCCACAAGAAATGCTTAAGGTGTTTCCGGATGACCGGGTCAGAATCTGCATTCGGCCGACCAAAGACAATAAAACCATCGCCGACATTGACACGCTAGTGAGCAGCCCGCTAGCAGAGTTTACTGGAAGCTGCGTGCGCAAAGGCAAAGCCATATTCGTGGAGCCCGATCTACCCCGGCTGAGTCGCTGGCTTTTTATCCCGCCGACCGCTCTTAACGGAGCAAAGGAGGGCGATTATTTGCGCTGCGCTATTCACCGTCATCCTATTCGCGACGGAAAACCCCAAGCCAAAGTACTATCGATTATCGGTGACAAGACCACGCCCGGCATTGAAAACCTCTATACGATTGCCAAATATCGGTTGGCTCCAAAGTGGAGTAGCGCAAGCAAAGAAGAACTGAAAAAAACATTGACCGATTGCAAGCCAATGGAAACTGAAAAGCGCAGAGATCTCACAGACCTCGAGTTTGTTTCTATCGACGCAGCAAAAACGCAGGATATCGACGATGCACTTTATGCTGAGATTAGCGAAGATGGCTGGACACTATTTGTGGCCATCGCAGACCCCACTGCATACATAGACGCCAACTCGAAGCTGCGCCGTGATGTAGCGGACCGCGGCACATCCATCTACTTTCACGGCAACTTACTCCCTATGCTTCCTGAAGAACTGGCTCAGGACACCTGCGCACTGTCCGAGGGCGTAAGCCGAGCGGCGCTGGTGTGCAAGATTGCTGTCAGTGACAACGGCGACGTTGGAGATTACGAGTTTATTGAGGCGACAGTGCGCTCTCGGGGCAAGCTATCCTATTACGCCGTCGACCGCTATATTAGTGGTCAGTACGATGAACTGATGAGCCACTCTACGCCACTTGAGACGCTATATCAGATATATCGTGCGCTTAGGTCTCGACGCGAGGCGCAAGGACTGGTAATCGAAGATCGTCAGGATTTTCGATGGATTCTGAACGAAAACAAGCAGATTGAGACAATAGAACCCTCAGAAAAACTCCTATCCCAAAAGCTTGTTGAAGAATGTATGGTGGCAGCAAATCAGTGCGCAGCGCGTTTTCTTACTGAGCATAATGCAAGCGGACCTTATGTTTCTCACCCTGGTTTTCGTGCTGATCGCAAAGACGAAATCAATAAGTTTCTTACCCTGCATGCGCCGGAACTAGCGAACCTAGATACCAGCAACGTAGCGGACTATCGCGACATCATGCATGGTCTCGCGACGCCGAATTCAAAGCTGCCACTGCGAGCAATGGTAAACCGCCTGCTAACTCGCGCTGTGCTGACAACCGAACCCGCACCGCACATGGGAATGGCACTACCCTGCTATACAAATTGCACATCTCCATTGCGCAAATATTCTGACTTTCTGGTGCACTTGCAAATCAAAGCAGCCCTGAACGGGGCTCCGCCCAATCTCGTCGATGCCAAAATATTAGAAAATCTCATGGAGCGAATTGCCGTCAGTCGTTCTGCCACCCAAGAGGCTGAGCGCTGGCTCGCAAGCAATTATGTGAGCAAACTGGCACGAGAGAGCGATAACCTTTTTAAAGCGACAATCACTCATGTCACGAGCAGCGGTTTCACTGCGCAACTGCTTAATAATGGCTTGACGGGCTTCGTTGATTTACGCAAGGATCCAGAAAAGTTCAGTTATGACAAATGGACTGCTAGCCTCACCAGCACCAGCCGACGATTTCAGTTAGGACATGCGGTAGAACTCAGTTTTATCGGTGTGGGCGCAGAAATTTTATACCAGAGCTTGTTCAAACCAGTTGCAGGTTGTGGCCTTAAGACACTGACGGAAAAAACAGCCAGCTGAGCCACCATAATCCTCGACGACTGTAATCCGCAGGCTTTAGAAAACCGTGTGGCCAGGCGTCCTTGGAAAAGGAATTGCGTCGCGAACGTTTTCCATGCCGGTAACATAGTTGAGCAAGCGCTCGAAGCCGAGTCCAAAGCCCGCATGCGGCACAGTTCCGTAACGACGCAAATCTCTATACCACCATAATGCTTCGCGTAAATGTCCATCCATACGCGAATCCAGTACGTCTAGACGCTCCTCGCGTTGACTGCCGCCTATTAACTCTCCGACTCCCGGCACTAACACATCCATCGCCGCGACCGTTTTATCATCATCATTTAGGCGCATATAGAATGCTTTGATATCCTTGGGATAATTCATCAGCACAACCGGTCTGCCCACGTGCGTTTCTGTCAGATAGCGCTCATGCTCCGAAGCAAGATCTAGTCCCCATGCCACAGGAAATTCAAATGACTGACCACTTCTTTTCAGAATATCGATGGCCTCTGAATAGTCCATCCGCTCAAATTCATTATCAACAACGCCGCGCAAACGCGGGACCACACCCCCATCTATATGTTGCGAAAAAAATGCAATGTCATCCTCCCGCTCCTCAAGCACTGTTGTAACTACATGCTTTAACAATTCTTCCGCAAGCGTAGCGTTGTCGCCTAGATCGGCAAAAGCAACCTCAGGCTCCACCATCCAGAACTCTGCTAAGTGCCTGCTGGTATTCGAGTTTTCAGCACGAAACGTTGGGCCGAACGTATATACTTTACTCATGGCCAAACAATAGGCCTCAAGCTCTAACTGGCCCGACACCGTGAGAAATGACTCACTGGCAAAAAAATCTTGATTGAAATCGACTTCGCCATCTGGGGTGCGCGGCAGGTTAGCAAAATCTAGAGTACTAACACGAAACAGTTCCCCTGCTCCTTCACAGTCACTACCGGTGATGATGGGCGTATTAATCCAGTTAAAATGTTTGTTGTAGAAGTAGTTATGTATGGCGTTGGCTAGCGTGCTGCGCACACGAGTGGTTGCGCCAAACGTATTGGTACGCGGACGCAAATGTGCCTGACCGCGCAAATATTCGAATGTATGGCGCTTTTTAGCGATAGGATATGTCTCTGGCTCATCAACCCACCCCACGACTTCGACTTCTGCAGCCTGAATCTCTACACTCTGGCCTTGACCCTGCGACTGCACTAACTCGCCGCTAACAATTACCGCACAACCCGTAGACAACGACAGGACCTGTGACTGGTAGTTTTCCAGTGTGTCGGGCACTACCGCCTGAATCGCATCAAAGGACGAACCATCATGCACGGCTAAAAATGAGATTCCCGCTTTAGAATCCCGCTTGCTGCGGAGCCAACCCTTGACCGTCACCTGCGCACCTAGTATCACCTGGCCATTAAAAACTTCGCTGATCGAATTATGCTTTGACATAGTAACGCCTGCCATCCTAGATAATGATATCGTGGCGTAGGGTACCTAATGCTGTTATCTGCTACCAGACGTTTCCTTGGGTTCACGCATCAAACAAAGTTAGGGCGAACGGAGACTTTTGCAGAAACACCCAAAACATGGCACTCAAATCAGGTGAATGCGAAAGGCTGCTCCACCAAATTCTCGGACAATACCCAGAGTCGCTCAACTGCAGCTGAATCGACAGCGTAGTGTTCGAAACCTCTAACGCCGTCGCCCGCAGCTGCTTTTGCAATTTGGCAATCCTCTAAATAAATACCGCCCTCGGCGGCAAGCTCGGCCGCTGTTGCCGCCCACACTGATGTGGCTGCGCCCTGTTCCACGGTTTTAAACGCTAGCGGTTCAGTTGACGGGGATCGCTCCGTGAGCGCGGTGATATCCGCTGGCTCTAGATGGCGGGCCAGATTAGTCATAATCATACCCGGATGGACAGCGAAGGCTCGAACGCCGCGGTCACGCAAGCGCTGGTCCAATCCTATCGAGTACAGAATATTAGCGGTCTTAGATTCCCCATAAGCCTGCCATTTATCATAGTCGCGCCGGTGATAATTTGGATCACTGAAGTTAAATGAACCGAACTTATGGCCGGCTGAACTAAGATTAATCACGCGGGCAGGAGCGCCATTAATTAACGCGGGGGATAGCAGCGCAGTAAACAGAAAATGTCCTAGATGATTAGTGCCAAATTGCATCTCAAACCCCTGGGCAGTTCGCATCAACGGACAGGCCATTACCCCCGCATTATTAATTAACAACTGAATCGTATCCGCCTGCTGAAGTATCGCCGCTGCCGCACTGCGCACGCTATCAAAATCTGCCAAATCCATAATCTGAGTCAGCAGCTGCGCCTCTGGTTGCCCCTGCCGAATCTCGAGTGCTGCAGCCTCCAGTGCCTCTTTATTGCGTGCCACCATAAGCACGGTGGCCCCCGCGGCAGCCAGTACACGGCAGGTCTCTTGCCCAAGCCCCGAAGAAGCCCCTGTCACTACAGCACGTTTCCCCTTCAGGGAAATACCCGCAATAACCTGACCAGTTGTCGACGATGCACCAAAGAGCTTCATTTCAAATATTCTCCAATTGACTGTATTGTGACTATTGTGGCCTCCGCCGATTCCGGATTTAATAGTGTCATCGATCGCAAACCCCTGACTTCGAACGACAGGTCATCGTATGGACGCTAATGAAACAGATTTTATCGAAGCCGGCAACTACATCAGTTTTTCTACCCGAAAACGATCCGGTGACTGGGTCGCCACGCCTGTCTGGTTCGCACCAAATAAAGGTAGTTACTATGTATTCTCAGCGGGGAATGCAGGCAAAGTGAAGCGACTTCGCAATTTCAGTGATTCACGTATCGCCGCCTGCACCGTAACAGGGGCGCTAACTGGTGAGCTTCACGATGCCCGCGCCCATGTGCTCGATAAACCCGTGGAAGAGGCTATAGCCCTCGCGGCTCTGAGGCGGAAGTATGGCTGGCAAATGCTGTTGGCGGATTTTTTTTCCAACATTACCGGCAAAATGAAGCGCCGCGTTTACGTTCGTATTGATCCCTAGATTTACCGGTAGCCTGATCAGGCTTCGGTGTGTAGCCCACACTCGCGGCCATCATGCGCCTTGGTAGGGTCAAAATAATGCTTGCAGGTGGGCAGAGCCAACCGCTCCATATAACTTTCCATATCATCTTCTGACCAGTAGAAAATCGGCGCAACCTTAACAATACCGCGACCATCTAAGGAAACTATATCGAGGGTCTTGCGGTGCTCGGTCTCCTCTTGGCGGATACCAGTTAGCCAAATTTCAGGTTGAAACTCCCCCAGCGCGCGGGTGAAAGGCTCCAACTTAACCTCCTGCGTGAAACGCTGGTGCCGCTCCTGCTCCTCTACGGCAGGTATGCCTCCCATGATGGCGTTGCGGCGCTCGGAAGTCATCTTTGGGGAATAGACCTGTATGTTGACCTTTAGATCGCGGATCAAGCGTTCCGCCACCACATAGGTATCACGCAGGTTATATCCGGTATCAACCCAAATAGTAGGCAAGTTTGCTTCTACCTGACTGACAAGGTGCAACATTACCGCCGCATTGCGCCCCATACTAGTGGTCGCGATCGCTTTGCGACCCTGACCCAGCGCCCACCTTACGACCTCGCCGGCGCTGGCGTTGCGCAGCGTATCGTTCACAGTATCGAGGTCCAATTCCACAGGGCGTGTACCGAAGTTATAAGCGTTAGGGGGGGCACTGTATAGAATCAAAAACAGACTTACAAATAACCACGAAGTCTAAGGATATTCCAGATTTCACTGCTGACGCCACTTGTCTAACGCCCCCTGAAGAATCAGGTTGGCGCGAGGACCGCAGTCGCCTCAAGTTCTGCATGCAAATCCAGAAACTGACCGGTGAGCTTGTGGCTTGGCGCCAAGTCTATTAGAGGCCGATGCGCCCGATGGGATTCTTTCATCTTCACCGAACTACTGAGAAAGGCGCTGAATACGGGTAGGCCCTCCTCTTCCAGTTCGGCCACCAACTCGCCAGGCAGTCGCGCCTGAGCATTGAACTGGTTGACAATAATGCCCTCTACCGCGAGATCGGGGTTGTGGTCTTCTTGTAATTCGCCAATGTTATCCAGCAAGGCGTAAAGACTCTCGCGAGCAAAGCTGTCGCAATCGAAAGGAATTAACACATAATCTGCGGCTATCAATGCCGATCTGGAGTAGAAATTAAAGCTCGGTGGCGTGTCGATATATACCCGATCATATTCGTCATCGAGCTTCTCTAAAGCGTCACGCAGCTTGTAGATCTTATAGCGCGACTCCAGCTCTTTTTCCATCGACGTGAGTATTGGACTGGAGGGCAGCAGGAATAAATTCTCATAGGGAGTTTCCCAGACAAAGGCATCCGGATTACGACCCATCTTGCGCGGGCCTACCGTCTGTCGATACAGGCCCGCAACACCCTGCGCTTCTGCCGGGAAAGCATCACCATCGATTGCACCCACCAAATAGTGCGTGGTGTTGCCCTGAACATCGAGGTCAACGACAAGGGTGCGATACCCCATCGCCGCGCTGATCGCAGCTAAATTACAGGCAATACTGGTTTTTCCGACACCCCCTTTTTGGTTAAAAATGACGCGTTTCATACGCTAATACTCCACCGTTGAAGCGAAAACATACAGCATCCGTAGGCAATAGAATAACACAACGTAACCAGCACTGGCTGCCGCGATGACGCCGAAACCCTCTGTGATAGCAATTATATTCGCTAGCAGCTACCAGATCTGTTGATAAATTCGAACAATATCCTGCGCCTGCGGCACGCGTGGATTGTTGGCCGGCGAGCCTGATGCCAACGCCTGATCTGCCATCAACGCAAGGGCAGTAAACCAATCCTCTCGACTAATACCAAATGCTTTCGGTCCAGGAACCTGTAAATCTACCGTTAACTGCCGCAGCGCCTCTACTAGCGCGGCACATGCCAGTTGATCATTGTCCGCAGCGTTCGCTATGCCCATATAACGTGCGCAATGCGCATACCGCTCTGGCGCATGATCAACGGACCAGGCGGTCACCGCTGCCAATAACATTGCGTTGCTGAGCCCGTGTGGCACGTGAAACTTTGCACCTATCGGTCTGCTCATCCCGTGAATCAGTGTGACCGAAGCATTGGCGAACGCGATGCCCCCTTGGGTTGCAGCCAACATCATCGCCTCTTTGGCTAAACGATTGTCCGGCTCGGCACACGCTGTGCGGATATTTTGATAAATCGTCCGCATGGCGGTAAGGGCGATACTGTCGGTGAAGGCATTAGCCTTGCGACTGACATAAGCCTCTAGCGCATGACACAGGCTGTCAATACCGGTATCCGCTGTGAGGCGGTAAGGCATTGTCAGTGTCAATTCAAAATCAACCAGCGCTGCCAACGGCATCAGGCCGAGGCCCATACACAGCATTTTTTCCTGCGTTTTGGTGTCCGTAATCACCGCAACTCGGGTCGCCTCAGAGCCTGTTCCCGCCGTGGTAGGGATCGCTATAATAGGCAGGCCTGAATCAATCTGACGAGGTGCTTTATAGTCACGCATAATGCCACCATGCTTGGCCAAGACCGCTACCGCTTTAGCGGTGTCCAACGAACTACCGCCGCCAAGGGCAACCACGCAGTCGTAATCGCCTTCGCGTAACTGGGCCAGAGCAGCATAAACACTGTCTGTCGTCGGATCAGGCACGCAGGCACTGAACAAGCCATACGGCATGCCTGCCGCCCGCAACGGCGCCTCAAGTCGCTCACAGTAACCACACTCCAGCATAAAAGGATCGGTCACCAGCAAAGGCCGCGCAAGACCTAACTCATTCAAACTGGTGACCAGTTGCCCGCTCACGCCAGCACCGACTCGAAGAATACGCGGCA